>DATGQM010000080.1:0-3045 GCA_035304205.1 Arenibacter sp.
CGGATATGGTCGGACTCAATCTGTATCGGACCAAAATAACAAGATCGAGCCTTGAAACATTTTACAGGATGGGAAATTTAAAGCGGGTATATGTTTGGGGAACCGAAATAACCAATGAGGATGTAATGGGATATGTGGAAAATGAAAATTTTCCTGAAATCATTTTCGGATTATAATGTCCTTGTGATGGGGTAGACGGGTTTTAAAATAATCCTTCCAAAATTTAATTATTTAATTTTCACCTATATTTATAATAACAAAGGGAGTTAAATTAATAGGAGGCAAAAAGGTTTTTTATAAACCCAAACTTTGGAAGTAATATATAAATACACTTAAGATATAATAGGGATAAAAAATGGAGGGTAACAGTTGGAGTTGGATTCTTCAGTTATTGGGACGGTTGCATCCCCTAGTGGTGCATTTTCCCATTGCCCTATTGATCGTTGCCTATTTTTTGGAACTGCTTACTCTTGGTGGAAAGCGCCGGGGCCTAAGGGAAGGAATAAATTGGATGGTATTTTTAGGTACCCTCTTTGCAATATTGGCTACTGTTTTGGGTTGGTTGTTGCGGACCCAGGACGATTATAGCGGCAACCTGGTAATGCTACATCAAAATACGGGTATTGCTACGGCCGTACTGGCAGTGGTAACGAGCCTCGTTTTAAGGAACACGCTGAACGGAAAGCTCAAGAATTTTGTTTTATATCGGTCCACATTATCCATAACCGTAGTTTTCCTGATCATAGCGGGACATTTGGGGTCAAGTCTTACCCATGGCGATGATTTTCTTAGCAGTGTCCTGCCCAACGGAAAGAATATAAATTCTAGCGGCAAGGCAACTGCCCTATTGGCGGAACTGGACGGTTCCAAGACCCTAACGGAAGAGCAGGAAACCAATTTAAACCTGGAGGTGAGGGCTATTTTTGCCCATAATTGCTATCAATGTCACGATGAAAACAAGCAAAAGGGAGATTTGGCGCTCGATAGTAAGCACGGGGTATTTACAGGGGGTGAATCCGGACCCGTTGTTGAAGCGGGGAATTCCGCTAAAAGTGAGTTGTATAAAAGGATCAGCCTCCCTCCCGATCATGACGATGTAATGCCCAAGAAAGGCAAGGTTTTGAAGGACCATGAAATAGCGTTGATAAAATTATGGATCGATGTAGGTGCGCCTTGGTCGGACCAGGCACTAAAGGTTTTTCCGGAGGCACCATTGGAACTCGTCAAGCCCGTATTGCCCGAAGTTGATAAGGTGCAACATCCCGTCGATAAGCTGGTATACCGGTATTTTCAGGATAACGGTCTGGAATGGTCCACGGTAGTGGATGATAGGACCTTTATAAGACGTGCCTATTTGGATGCTATCGGATTGCTCCCCGATCCAGATAGGGTAACCCGATTTGTAAACGATCAACAGCCCGATAAAAGGGACAGATTAATTGGGGAACTACTCGGGGATAATCAAAATTATACCCAGCACTGGTTGAGTTTTTGGAACGATCTGTTGCGAAATGATTACAGTGGCCCCGGATTTATAACGGGAGGGAGAAAACAGATCACGGGCTGGTTGTACAATTCCCTGGAAGTGAACAAACCTTACAATATTATGGTCCAGGAATTGGTGGATCCCGGCAAGGGGTCGGAAGGGTTTATAAAGGGGATAGAGTGGCGTGGGCTGGTAAACGCCAGTCAGCGGACGGAAATGCAGGCGGCCCAGAATATTGGGCAATCGCTTTTGGGAGTGAACGTTAAATGTGCATCTTGCCACAATAGTTTTACCAGCAACCTTACCTTGGAGCAATCCTATGGTTTCGCCTCTATTTTTGCGGACTCGGTGATGGAATTGAACCGCTGTGATATGCCCATAGGAAAAATGGCTACCGTAAATTTTTTATACCCCGAACTGGGGTCGGTAGAAGCGGAAACCGTGGAAGAAAGACTGGCCCTGCTGTCGCAGGCCATAACAAGGCCGGAAAATGGACGGTTATACCGCACGATCACCAACCGTATTTGGAAACGATTTATGGGCAGGGGAATCGTGGAGCCGGTAGACGAAATGGATAAAACCCCTTGGAATGCCGAATTATTGGATTGGTTGGCATCGGATTTTATGGAGTCGGGCTATGATTTACGACATTTGATAAAAATGATCATGAGCTCGGAGATCTATCAATTCCCGAACGTAAATTATGAAGGCCCGGAGGTATTAAATTCGGATTATGTTTTTAACGGCCCGATCCTTAGGCGGATGGGTGCGGAACAATTTTCGGATGCCGTGAGCCAAGTGGTGGCCCCCGTGTTTTATGCCGCCGCCTATGATCCCACCAATGAAGGATTGTCCGCTTCCCGGATTTGGCATAGGGAATTAAAATATGACAGGGACGTATTGCCCGAACCCGGGAAAAGATATTTTAGAAAAACCGTAGCGTTTTTGGACAAGACGGTAAAAAAGGCCGAACTTTTAATTTCGGTGGATCATTCCTATGTTTTCTATTTAAACGGGAACAAGGTTGTTGAGGGTACCGATTGGAGGAAGGTAGGGAAATTGGATGTAGCCCAATTCCTTGTGCCCGGCGATAACCAGATCGCCATAGAGGCCGTGAACGAGGGGGAAATCGCCAATCCTGCCGGGATTTTGTTTGCGATGAAAGTAACCTACGATGATAATACGGAAGTCATGATCCGCTCCGATGAAAGTTGGAAAAGTACCGATATGCCCCAGCAAGCGGGCTGGGAGCAATTGGCCTTTCAGGATGATACTTGGGATAAGACGCGCAATTATGGAGCCGATTATTGGGGAAAGCTGGTCAATTTTTCATTTTCCCCGGATCCGCCACAATTTGCCAGGGCAAGCTTGGTAAAGCAGCATTCCTTTATGAAGGCATTGGGTAGGCCCAGCAGGGAAAATGTAATCACTACCAGGGATAGCCAAGCCACTTTGTTGGAGGCATTGGAACTTACCAATGGCGATTATTTTAATGCGGTGCTAAAGGAAGGGGCCGATGTATGGTTGGCAAAGTACGGTAACGACAATGCGGCCATAGT
>DATGQM010000081.1:0-6966 GCA_035304205.1 Arenibacter sp.
TACCCCCTCCCAATATAAAAATAGTTTGAAGTGATTTTTTTTCATTGGATCTAAACTTTGAACGGCCATGGGCCAAAAGCCACTAGCCAAAAGTTAATTTGGAGTTTTGTTAATGTAACAATGTAACAATTTTTCAATATAGTACAATTTCTCAATACTCAATTCTCAATACTCAATACTCAATGCTTTGCACTCAATACTACCTTAAACCTTTAGCGATAGCGACTGCCGACTGCAACTGCGGACAGCTAACTAAACCTTGAACCTTCCTGTGGGACGTCCCAAGGCCCAATTTGGGATAAGTCGGTAAAAAAAAAGGATTCGATGGTGAATGATAAATTTAAATTTATCATAACATTTTAGAACTTGTATTATTCTAATATTCAAGCAAAATAATTATGAATTCGATTATCTTGAAGTTTTCCCCTATAGCCGTTTTAATCTTTTTTGTTCTTGGATGTAATCAAAAGCAAGTGACATCTTTTTCCATTGACCGGAAAAATGATATAGTGGCGATCGAAAACTCAAAGGTAAAGGCCATCTTCCAAAAAAAGGACGGGACCATTACCCAAGTTTTTTATGCAAAACATAACAATAAATGGCAGCAAGTAGTTTCTGCCTTCGTCCCGCCCGAAAATTATTCCGATGATGCCGTTCAACTTTTTAATCAGGACATTGGCGGGCACAGATATTTGGTGAATTCATTGTTTACCGATGTCTCGGTGCAAAAGAATGGCAAAAAGAGCAGCGTGATACTGACCGGGTCAAAGGGTAAGGTTCCTATAGAACAGACCATAACCCTATCGGAAGAGGACGGACACTTCCATTTTGCCGTAAAATTGGACCTGATCGAAAAACCGGCAAAGTTGGATTATGCCTTATCCACATTTACTTTCGACATAGGACGCACGCCCGAGTTCGTCCATACTCCCGGATTAAAATTTGACAACGAGGATTCTAAACAAAATCGTTTCAAATTATTACCGGGCAAAGATCATATTATAGGGGATAGGGCGTTCCATGCCCCGGCCATTATCTTACAAGAGGGTGAACTCTTCGTTTCCCTTGCTCCGGATCTAAACGCCATCAATGCAAACAAGAACGTCTCACCGGATGCGCGGAGAAATATCGAAATCCCAAGAAATCAATTTTCAGTTCCTATTGAAGAGGACAAATTCACCATGCCTACCGGACTCGATTTAAACGTGAAGACAGGGCTGACCAAGAACCCGGTAATGACATTCGGATATATGGATAATATTATTGCCCATCATATCCATTATCAAAGAGTGAACGATGAAAGCATGACCAGGGTAGTGAACGACAATAATGTGCGATATGAATTTGACCTCTTTATAAGTGCGGACGAACCTCCAATGAGAGGGTTCCAAAAGATTTCCCGCCACCATTGGGCAAAATTTGGAAAACCGGTATTTGAGGAGCGCCCGCATTTAGCTATGCCCTTTGAAGACTATGTGAAAATTATTGATTCCATAACATTAAGATCTAACGTTTATAACAATATCGATATTCCCTTGGAAGATTATAAGGATAACGGTTCGTGGGTAGAATGGGAAATGGATGGCCTTAAAGTTGGGGGATACCGATCGGCAATAAATTGGTGGAACGATGTAATCCATAATTCGGCCTTCTGGAATAATGCACGGGATGCATCGGGTTTCTGGTACTGGGGCAATAAGTTGGACAGGCCCGATCTAATCGAAAAAGGAAGACAGATCATAAATTTCTGTTTATCCGCTCCCCGCAATGAACAGGGTATGTTCGCATTGCTTTATTCCCTTAACGATAAGAAATGGGGCCTGGGCTTTACGGACCCCGTGAATAACCAAAATAAATTTTTTCTCAGGGAAAGCGATTCGTATGATATATCCACTATGAGCAAGACAGCGGCCCATCTTTTGGATTATCATTTAAGGTCGGAAAGAGACCAACGTATTGTGGATTATTTAATTCCGTATGGCGACTGGTTATTAAGCGAGATAGATGGGCGGGGCGCGGTTCCCTCCTATGTGGATCGGAGAAATTTGGTTTCCTCCCCTATCCTAAAGTATAGTGCACAACCGTCCTCAAGTATGTGGTTCTTGGCAGAATTGTATAATGCTACCGGGGACCATAGATATATGGAGGGGGCAAAAAAAATTGGTGTCTATTTGGAATCCGAGATTCTTCCCGAACAAAAATGGGTAGACATGGAACAGTTTTTTTCCTGTGGGGAAAGACCCTTTGAATTTGACAGGGATTATTGGCAGAATCAGGTAGCACGGGGAAATTTGGCATTATTTTGGGCCATTGAGGGTTATGCTGCGCTTTACCGTGCAACCGGGGATCCGAGGATATTAAAATTAGGGGAACAATGTGTAGATTATGCAACGTTCACCCAGGCGTGCTGGGAGCCCCATTTCATCTATACCGCTTTTCCTTTTGGAGGCTTTACCGTAGACAATACCGATAATGCGACCCTTCTGGATGCCCGCCAGGCAGAAATGGTAAAATCCTTTATTTGGTACGGCAAAACCCTTGGAAGACAGGATCTATTGGAAAGAGGGGTCGCAGCGGCCCGTTCATCCGTGGTATTAATTAACCACCCCCGGCATAAGGCCAACAATATTTATAGGCATACCAATATATATCCGTTTGGATTAGGTCCCGAAAATATTGATCATGAGGCCCATGCCCAATCTGCAATGCGCACCCATCCCGGTTGGGGAGAGGGGTCGGGGGTTTTTACCGGCTTGGCGGAGGCCCATAGGGCCCTGGGAGGCATATACCTAGATCTGAAAAAAGAATTATATGTGGGCGTGGATGGTTTAAGGGTAGACAAAGTATCGGCCGAGGGCAATACGATCAAATTGGAAATCACCAATATGTTAAGGGAACTGCCCCTGCCCTGGACCAAACCTTTAGATATGGACCTAAGGGTCCATGGCCTGGAAAAAGAGTATTATAATTTGATAATTAATAATGTTTCATATGGAAGGATATCCAGATCGGAACTGGAAAACTACCAGATCCGTACCGACCCATCATAGTCTGGGATTCGGCAACGATACGGTTAGGGTAGAAAAAAGGGATTTTATTTCATCGGGCGACCTTACCCTTCCATTAAATTCCGACTTGTGGGACGTCCCAAGACCCAATTTGGGATAAGTCGGTAAAAAAAAAGAAGTCAATGTATAAGGATAAAATTAATTTTATCATTTAAAATTTTACGGCCTATATTTATTAAGAAACCGTATGCCCTCGATAATAAATAGATCTATAGGGATCCGATGTGCGAATTTGTAAATATTAAAAGAAAATAAGTGTACTTTAAACGGATTTTTTAAATGAATATATCGGGATAAAATCCTCCCCCCTTATTTATGGGCCATGGGAATCCGGGTAAATATATAAACCGAAAAAAATGAGAATTTAAATTTAAAACCAATGACCATGAAACCAAACTATTTAATCCTAACATTCTTGGCGGTAAACTTTTTATCGGGCCAAGTAGCGAACACAAGTACCCCCGACAAACCAATTGATATGGAGAATTGGCGGACCATAAATAATGAAGAAAATAAATACTGGGCCATTAACGATAGCATCCTTATCGGGGGGGACGGTGTCCAGACCATTCCCATAAACACTTATTTATATACAAAGGACACCTATGGGGATTTTGAATTTCGGACCCTTTTTCGTATTACTGGAGATCATAGTACCGGCTTGATCAACAGCGGTATCCAATATAGGTCCGCCATCGAAAATGGGAATATGGTCGGATATCAGGCGGATATCGGGAAAGGCTACTGGGGAGATATCTATGATGAGCACCGGCGGGGCAAGTTGGTTAGCGGAAATTTAAACACCCTAAAACATATCCTGAACGAGGATGGTTGGAACAGCTACATTATCCGGTGCGAGGGCAATAGGCACGTAACCTATATCAATGGGGTCAAGACCGCTGAATATATTGAGAAGGATCCGAAGATTCCTAACAAGGGGGTAATCGGCATCCAATTGCATAGCGGCGGAAATGCGAAGGTCGAGTTCAAGCATATTACCATCCAACAGCTTTAACACTTCATCATTAATATTTATTTAAGCAAGATACATGAACATTAAAAGGTTACTACTGATGTACGGCTATGCCATGGCCTTAATTAGTCTAGGTTGTAAGGACCGATCGAATACTTCCGAAAACGGTGGAACTACAGGGAGCGAACAATCGATTCACACCAAAAAAACACAGTCCGCACGGACAGGGATATTTTCCCCGGAAAACGAATTGGCAGGGTTCCAGGTGCCCGAAGGTTTTGTGGTCGAATTAGTGGCCAGTGAAAGGGACGGAGTGATCAATCCCATCCATATGGCATTTGACGATGCCGGAAGGTTATGGACACAGACCGCGGAAATGTATCCCCTAGATCCCGTAACCGATATCCAATGGCAAGATCTTTTAAAACTAATGGATGATCCGGCCGCCCAGGAAAAGGACCCGAATTTTAAACGGATCCTGGATCTGTACCGGGGGATTACCAAAGGGGATGACAAAATATTGGTACTTTCCGATCTTTATGGGAATGGGCACGTTAAAACTAAGGTATGGGCCGATGGGCTGGCGATTCCTCAGAGCATTTTGCCCTATAAGAACGGAAGTTATGTGGCCCAAGGTTCCGAACTTTTTTTTCTGGAGGATACAAACAATGATGGCAAGGCCGATAAACGTACCCCCTTGTTCACCGGGTTCGGGATTACCGATACCCATACCATGGCGCACGTCCTGGTCCGTGGGCCGGGCGACTGGATACACTTTAGTCAGGGTGCACTGAACAAGGGAGAGGTAAGTTCCGTAACAAGTGGGGCAAAGATCCGTCTGGACTACAGCAAGATCGCACGATTTTCCCTTGATGCCCAAAAGATCGAACTGGTGAATGCCGGACTGAACAATATATGGGGATATAAACTGAGGGGCAATGGCCAATGGTACGGTATGGAGGCCAATGATCTGGGATATTCCGTAGTCCCGATGGAAATAGGGACAGGGTATCCGGGAATTGGTAGCGATCGTTTGCGTCCCTACCAACCTTGGATGCCCGAATTACATGAATTCCGTGTAGGAGGTACCGGGGTTTCCGGTGTCGCCTTTGCAGACGATCTGGAAGGTTCCTTCCCCGAGGAATGGAAAAATGTGGCCCTAATTGCCAATCCTATTACCAGTACCATCAATGCGGTCAGGATCGTACGGAACAACGATGGTTCCGTCTCCGCAGAGCATCTTCCCGACTTTTTGACATCGGAGGATGATTGGTTCCGGCCGGTGAACATGGAATTCGGGCCGGATGGTTGTCTGTATATTGCGGACTGGTATAATAAGATCATTTCGCACAACGAAGTGGCGACTACCCATCCGGACCGGGATAAATCCCATGGCCGTATTTGGCGGATCCGCCATAAATCCCAAAAACCACGGGAAATTCCCAATTTTTATGAGGTAGGGACCCGTGAACTGGTCGGTCATTTAAAGTCCCCCTCTATTTGGGCGAAACGGGCCGCTTGGCACCAGATCAGCGACCGTCCCATTGAAGAGACCCGGAAATTGGCCGGAGACTTGGTACGCCTTGTTTCCGATGGTGCCCAAGATGAGACCACACGGATATTGGCCCTTTGGTCCCTGGAAGGGATACGCCACTATGACCATCAGCTGATGGAAACCTTGCTTGGGGCACCACAGGACGACCTAAGAAGGGAAGCCGTCCGTTCCCTGCAATCCTTTTCGCCCCCTGCCGCCGTACTTGCCGATCTGCTCCAAGGGCCTGCCCAGGACAGTAATCCTATGGTAAGATCGGAGGTATTAAGGACATTGGATGCCGTAAAAACAGCGAACGCCGAGACCATAGCATTATTAGTGACAGCCTGTAAACCGCCCCTAGAGGGGAATGCCATGGGAGAGGCCTATGAACGCCATTTTGAAAGGTACCTGGCCCGCAAGGCACTGGAGAACTATCCAAAAGAACTATCGGATTTTATCCGGTCCCCCAAAGCCGACCAATATGATACCTCCAACCTGATATGGGCAGGTCAGGCCCTGCCAAAAGGAGAAAGGGAGCAGGTCTTTGTAGAGCTTTGGAAAAAAACGGACAATAAGGTATTGGACGAGACTACCCTTATACTGGTTTCCGGAATGTTGGATAACCAAGATGTATTGAATAGTGTTCTCCCCATCTTGGGAAATGTGGACCGGGCACAGGAGCATGTATCGCTCACCTTAAAGAACTTGGCCGCAGTGCAATCCCAGGAATTGACCAATTCATTGATAAAGCCCATAGGACATCTTTTGAAAAGCAAGGAGGTGGCGCAACAAAATCTAGGGTTGGACGCTATCGGAAAATTGGACATCCCCACCTTGGACCACGCCATAACCCCGTTTATTAAGGAAGGATCATCTCCCGAAACTGTAAAATTGGCCATGCTCGCACTCATGGACCGGCCCAAGGAGAACAAGGAAATTTTCGAGCGGATAGCCAAAATGGAAACCTTGGATATAGAACTACGGGCTTCCGCCATACAGGCACTTGCCAAAGCGGATATAAATTTGGCACACGAAACTATAGGCAATTGGATACCCGTTCTGGACGCATCCCAAAAAGGATCGGTCATAAAGATATTGTCCAATTCGGAAGAAGGGGGCACGCTCCTAAAACTACTTGTTGAAAAAGAGATACTGACCTTCGGGGAGTTCGATCTTTCCAGTGCCGAAAAGGTATTCCAATCCAATACCGATGATGCCCGGGGAATTCAATTATTCGATCAGGTAAAAAATAAGATCGAGGAGGAAAAGAAGGCCTTCGATTCCAAATTGCAGAAGTTTATGGCCATTGCCGAAAAAAAATCCGGAAATCCCGCAAACGGGGAAAAACTCTTCCAGACCTGTCTTATGTGCCATAGTGTAGGTGCGAAGGG
>DATGQM010000082.1:0-3932 GCA_035304205.1 Arenibacter sp.
CAAAAAGTATTCCAAAAAAAATTGTTTCCCTAATTCCCAATTGTTATATTTACAACTATCTGTACTTAATAAGTTAGAAATATATAATTTTATGAGATTCGGAATCATTAGGGAGCGAAAGATCCCGCCGGATAGACGGGCGGTCCTTTCCCCTTGGGCCTGTAAAAAATTACTGCATAAATATGTTGATGCCCGGATAATCGTAGAGCCTTCGCCAATAAGGGTATTTACGGATAGGCAGTATAGGGATCTTGGTATCGAGGTAGCCGCTAAACTCCATAACTCCATAACTCCGTAACTCATAACTCATTCAACAATCCACCCCTTATCCTTATAGATCTGGATGAACTTATTGTTCAGCTCGTCGGAGTCCTTGTATTTTATACGCAGTTCCTCTAGTTTGTCCTTCATGTTTTTGACCACATCGGCATAGGCAGGATCGTTATACACATTGTTCAGTTCCTGTGGGTCTTTTTTGCGGTCGTAGAGTTCCCACTCGTCTACATCATAATAAAAATGCATCAGTTTATATTCTTGGGTGGCAATTCCGTAATGCCGTTTTACGGCATGTACCCCCGGGTATTCGTAATAGTGGTAATACACGGCATCCCTGTCCCATTTTTCCCTCTCGTTTTTCAATAAGGGTAAAAAGCTTTCCCCTTGCATATCGCTCGGCGGGACAATGCCGGCGATTTCCAGAAATGTTTGGGCAAAGTCGAGGTTCTGCACCATTTCCTCTTCCGTGGTCGCCGGGCCGATTACGTTCGGCCATCGGATCAATAAGGGGGTCTTAAAGGATTCGTTATACATAAAGCGCTTGTCGAACCAACCGTGTTCGCCCAGATAAAAGCCTTGATCGGAGGTGTAGATCACTACCGTATTTTCGGAAAGCCCATTCTCGTCCAAATAATCCAGCACCCGTCCAACATTTTCATCTACGGCAGCAATAGTGGCCAAATAATCCTGCATATAGCGCTGGTATTTCCAAATGGTCAGGGTAGAGTCGTTCATGTTCGGATACTCCTTTACAAATGCTTCCGAGATCGGGTCATAAGTGGCGTTCCAGGATGCTTGCTGCTCTTCGGTCATGCGATCTAAGGGAGACCAGTCGTATTTATCCTCTATGTTGAGTTCCTTGGCGGCGGCCAAGGTCAGTTTATTATCATATCGGTGCTGCATTTCCTTTAAGATGCCCATTTCTGCCGTTTTTGCCGCTTGGCCACGTGTTCGGTAATCGTCGAACAGCGTCTCGGGAAGGGGAAAGTTTTTCTTAGTATATTCCCGATAATGCCTTTCTGCGGGCAACCAGGTCCTATGCGGGGCCTTGTGGAGGTACATCAACATAAAGGGCCTGGAGGTATCCCTGCGCTTTTCCAACCAATCCAAGGTGAAATCCGTAATGATATCGGTTACATAACCGGTTACTGTGGTGTCGCCTTCGGAGGTGATAAAATTCGGATTGTAATAGTCGCCCTGCCCTGGCAGTATTTTAAACTCATCGAACCCTTTGGGCGTATTGCCAAAATGTAGTTTCCCGAACATGGCGGTCTGGTACCCGGCCTGTTGCAATAATTGGGGAAAAGTGACATTAGTAGTGTCGAACGGCATATTATTGTCGATCTTCCCGTTGATGTGACTGTGTTTTCCGGTCAGGATTACCGCACGGGAAGGGGCACATATGGAATTAGTAACGGAGGCGTTGGTAAATTTTACGCCTTCCTTTGCAATACGGTCTATGTGGGGCGTATGGATCAATTTGTCGCTATAGGCACTGATCGCTTGGTAGGCGTGGTCATCGGACATGATAAATACGATATTCGGTCTTTTTTGGGGTAAATTCTCCGCTTCCTTGTTTTTACAGGAAAATAGGAAAATAAAAAGAAATAAGATCGAAGGGATACTGATTTTCATGGTAGTCTTTTTTTGGCCCGTCCAAAATACTAAAAATCCACAATAAATCTCGGAATTCCCCAATGGTTTTGGCCCGGACCTATCTATTGGCTAAACCGGAATGACCTATTTTAATCTTTTATTTTCCATATTATGAAAGGCTATTGACCGTTTTTCGTATAGCGACCAGGTTGGTCAATAAATTTTCCAAATAATCCAGGTGCAACATATTGGCGCCATCACTTTTGGCATTTGCGGGGTCAAAATGGGTCTCCATAAAAATTCCGTCTACCCCGGTAGCGATACCGGCACGTGCGATCGTTTCGATCATATCGGGCCTTCCCCCCGTTACTCCCGAGGATTGATTGGGCCGCTGTAGGGAGTGGGTAACGTCCAGGACAACGGGTGCATATTGCTTCATGGTAGGAATCCCCCGGAAATCCACGATCATATCCTGGTAACCGAACATGGTGCCACGATCCGTTACCATAACTTGTCCGTTATTACTGTCCAACACCTTCTGTACCGCATGCTTCATACTTTCCGGACTCATAAATTGACCTTTTTTCAGGTTGATTACCTTCCCCGTTTGGGCTGCGGCTACGACTAGGTCCGTCTGCCGTACCAGGAAGGCGGGAATTTGAAGGATATCCACATATTCCGCTGCCAGATGTGCATCCGAAATTTCATGAATGTCCGTTATGGTAGGGACTTCAAAGGTCTCCGATACCTTTCTGAGAATTTTTAAGGCCTTCTCGTCCCCGATACCGGTAAAGGAATCTACCCTACTGCGGTTGGCCTTCTTAAAACTTCCTTTAAAAACATAGGGGATGCCAAGTTTATCGGTTGTGGAAACCACCTTTTCCGCAATGCGCAGGGCCATTTCCTCCCCTTCTATGGCGCAGGGACCGCATAGGAGAAAAAAGTTGTTGTTATCTATATGTTTAATTTGGGGTACGAGTGCTAGATCCATCACTTTGTGTTTTGATGCAAAGATAGGGAATTGTAAAATGTATGTGGAAAAGAGAGCTGAAATTCCCGATTTTGATTAACGGGCGAACCGTAAGGATACGTGAGCAGGATTCTGCGTGGACAAAGAAAAAAAAGGAGGTAAAAAATTTATATTTTTATTTTGAAATGAGTACATTTAGTGCATCTACCCGTAGATATTTCTAATCTAAAACGGATTGTTATGGACATTATCGAAGAGCTTCAAAAAGAACTTAGATCGGAATATGAAATCACTAAAAAGTTTGTGGATCGCTATCCCGAGGATAAGAACAACTGGAAGCCCCACGAAAAATCCATGACCATGAAAGTCCTGGTAACGCATGTGGTCGAAATATTTGCTTGGCCGGACTTCATTATGAACACGGAATTCCTGGATTTTGAAAAGACTCCGTACACCCAGCCTGAATTACGGACCAGGGCCGAATTACAACAGAAACTGGAAGAGGATTACAAAAAGGGAGCGGATACATTAAATGGCCTAACTCTCGAAAAACTGGATGGCAAATGGGACATTCGCCAAGGGGATGTGGTCTTTCAGGAATGGTCCAAGTATGGGGCCCTGCGCCATGCTTTCCAACAAATTACGCACCACCGTGCGCAGCTTGGCGTTTTCTATCGCTTGAACGATATTCCCCTGCCGGCGAGTTATGGTCCCTCCGCAGACGGGCAATAGGACCCTACATACCGAAGGTTGGGCAAGTTTATTGGTCGTTAAGGCTAGTTTTTATAGGGGATAACAGAATTCCTTGCTCCCCCGTCCCTTTTTTACATCGTTCCCTTTGGACAATGGAAAAGTATGCCGGTACCCGAAAACAGGTTTATAAATACCTGATAAATAGCACGCTACGATCACTCTGCCCTCCTGCTTGCCAAAGGATGCCTAAGCTGAGAAAACAGCCTCACAAAGTGTCTTGAACACATTCATTATCAATCAGATAAGAAAAATAAACCTTTTGTAGTTGGCGTAAAAAAAATAAGTATCTTTGCACCCGCATTTAAGCTACTTGAATGCAATAAAAATCATTTATGGC
>DATGQM010000083.1:0-4603 GCA_035304205.1 Arenibacter sp.
TAGCCTAGAAGGGGCGGATTCCATAGTCACCATCGATCATCTGGAACGTTCATACGAGCAAGGCCTACGGGCGGTAGGTCCGGCACACTACGGACCGGGAACCTATGCCCATGGCACCAATTCGGTAGGAGGGATCGGCCAGAAGGGCAAAGAACTGCTAAAGGAGATAGAGCGACTAAACCTGATCCTTGATGCCACCCACCTGTGCGACCAAAGTTTTTGGGAGACCATGAAAGTATATCAAGGTCCGATCTGGGCCAGTCACAATAACTGTCGGACATTTGTGGACCACAACCGACAATTTGCCGATGGGCAGATCTTGGAATTGATCGGTAGGAATGCCGTAATAGGCATAGCCTTGGATGCGTGGATGATGGTCCCCAATTGGATCCGGGGAAAATCTACCCCCACGGGCATGGGGGTAAGCCTAGACCAAATGATACAAAATATAGACCATATCTGTCAACTTTCCGGCAATTCCAGACATGTGGGCATAGGGACCGATCTGGATGGCGGTTTTGGAAAAGAACAGTGCCCCGCCGATCTTAATACGATCGCCGACCTTCAAAAAGTACCAAAATTACTATCGGATAAAGGATATAACGAAACGGATATTGAAAACATAATGAGCAAAAACTTTATTGATTTTTTAAAAAACGTATGGGAATAAAAATCGTCCCGGAAGAACGTTATTCTACGATTTGCCCATATTTAATTTAACATCAATTTAAAGTTGTAATGGCAAGGTATTTGATATTTTTGTAAATCACTATCACCTGATCGGTCTTATGAGGAATGTATATTTATTTTCTATCCTACTCCTAGTTTCCTCCCTGGGAATGGCCCAGATCGAGTTCCCTGCCACCCAGCCCTTAAAAATAGAAGGCGATAAGAACCTTATGGAAGAACCCAATCCGGGCACTGCCTTAAAGATTCCCTCGATAATCAATATAAAACCGACTCCCAATCTAAAGGATTCCCTTACCGCCAGACAGATCAATATGTTGCCCACACGAAATTTGGTGCAGGCGGGTGCTGATCTAAAACTGGACCCCAAGATCGGGGAGAAGGAAAATGAAGGCTCCTCCAAATTTTTTGGGAATATGTATTTGGGCGATATCAAGAGCAATGGAGAATTCGTAGGGGTCGTATTTCGGGACCATGAGTATGTAGACGGCGATCGGATACGGGTGTATCTGAACGATAAGGTCGTAGATCCCAATATTCTTCTTACCACATCCTTTAAAGGGTTAAACCTTGATCTGAAAAAAGGCTTTAACAGGATAGATTTTGAGGCTCTGAACCAAGGTACTTCCGGACCCAATACCGCCCAGGTAAATGTCTATGACGATCAGGGAAAATTGATCCATTCCAATATGTGGAATCTATCCACGGGATCCAAGGCTACCATTATCATTGTAAAGGAATAAAACATAGTATATAATGTCCAATAAAAAGGTGAGTATCCTCACTGCCTTTAAGACCATAATCTGGCCTAGGCGAAATTTAGTCTTCATAGGTCTGTTCTTGATCGTAATAAGCAACGCCGCCAGTTTTGTAGGCCCCATATCCCTAAAATATTTTATGGACGATGTTATTCCCAACAAGGACATAGGGATGCTGAAAGTACTGGTCGCCCTGGTTATATCCGCCATTTTGATACAGGCCATTACCTCTTTCCTACTGACCAAGATCCTTAGCGTACAGGCCCAGTACCTTATCTCCGAACTTCGTGCGCAGGTCCAGAAAAAAGTCCTTTCGTTGCCCATCCGTTTCTTTGATAATGCAAAATCCGGTGCCCTGGTCTCCAGGATAATGACCGATGTAGAGGGGGTCCGCAACCTGGTAGGAACGGGACTAGTTCAGCTGGTGGGCGGGAGCCTTACCGCGATAGGTGCATTGATCTATATGCTATGGATCAGTCCCTCCATGACCTTCTTTACTTTTATCCCCTTGGCTATTTTTGCCTTTATTGCGTTAAAGGCATTTAAGATCATCAGGCCTATTTTTAGAAATCGGGGAAAAATAAATGCGGAAGTTACGGGAAGATTGACCGAAACCTTGGGCGGAATAAGGGTCATCAAAGGCTTCAACGCCGAAGAGCAGGAAACCAAGGTTTTTGAACAGGGGGTAGAGCTTCTGTTCCAGAACGTTAAAAAAAGTCTTACCGCGACCGCCTTTATGACCAGCTCCTCTACTTTTCTATTGGGCATTGCCACCACAGGAATCATGGGGATAGGGGGCTATAAAATTATGTACGAGGGACTCACGATCGGGGATTTCTTATCCTTCACCTTTGTTTTGGCGATAATGATCGCCCCGATCGTGCAAATGAGCAATATCGGTAGCCAGCTTACGGAGGCCCTTGCCGGCTTGGACCGTACAGAGGAGCTGATGAACATGATCCCGGAAGCCAACGAGGAGGAAAGACAAATTATTTTGAACGATATTAAAGGGGATATCGCCTTTAAGGACGTTTCCTTTGCCTATGAAGAGGATAAGGAAGTACTCCACAATATTAATTTTAATGTCAGATCGGGCCAAGTAGTCGCCCTAGTAGGCAGTTCCGGTTCGGGAAAATCGACCATCGCCGGATTAGCGGCCAGTTTCCTCAACCCCGTGTCCGGAACCATTACCATAGATGGCCAAGACCTTTCCCAGGTGAACCTGAAGAGTTATCGCAGGCATCTTGGGGTGGTCTTGCAGGATGAATTTCTGTTCGAGGGAAGTATACGGGAAAATATAATGTTCCCAAGGCCCGATGCCACGGAAGATCAGCTAAAACAGGCCGTTAAAGCGGCCTATGTGGATGAATTTACCGATAGGTTCGATAAGGGCCTGGATACCTTGATCGGGGAAAGGGGAATAAAACTCTCCGGCGGGCAACGTCAGCGGATCGCTATCGCCAGGGCTATTTTGGCCAATCCAAAGATCTTGATCTTGGATGAAGCGACTTCCAACCTGGATACGGAAAGCGAGGCCCTGATCCAAAAAAGTTTGGCCACCCTAACGGAAGGGCGGACAACCTTTGTCATTGCCCACCGCCTAAGCACTATTAGGAAGGCCCATCAGATCCTTGTAATCGAGAACGGTCGTATCGCCGAACAGGGCACCCATGAAGAACTGATCGCCAAGGAAGGACGGTATTATAACCTGTTTACCTATCAGGCAAGAATATAGGAGGGAAATCCTATCAAGCAAAAACCGATTTACATAGAGAAAATAGGCACGGTGTCCTATCGCCATCATTTTTTGCCCATACCGTCCCTAACGAGGCCATACCGACAAGTACTGTATCACGATTTAATCTAGAATTAACCTTAGATATAATTATTATTTTCTATATTTAACACTATAGATGTTGTTGATTTTTAATTAACCAAATACATTTGTACCATGAACAGTAAAGACCCGATACCAAAAGATTATTTAAATGATTATTTAGAATTGATGAAAACTTCGAACGGTAACTTCATCTCGATTACCGAATGGAAGAATCAGGGAGATCAATTTGAAAAATTATCTGTATACGAGGATTACACTCCAGTAAAAACATCCAGTAATACTACCTCTAATTAACAGCAACCTATTATGCCAAATTGGGGCGAGGTCTTAAACGAGATTCAAGAAGAAATAAAGAAGGACCCCAACTGCCCCGCTCTCGATATTGTACGAAGAAAATATCTCCATAAAATACATGAAATAACCGGTAGGAATACAATTGCATACTACTCTGGATGGCTACAAAAACCAAAAGCTCCGGATACAGCGGTAAATGATAAAGACAAATCTGGTTTTATGCTTGCCATTCACAAAATGGACAAGACAAAAGGATTGGATATTTTAATTCATTCCCCCGGTGGTGATATTGCCGCAACTGAATCTTTAGTAGATTACCTATATAACATATTTGACAAAGATATAAGGGTTATAGTTCCTCAAATATCAATGTCCGCCGGCACAATGATTGCCTTATCGTCCAAGGAAATCATTATGGGAAAACACTCTAATCTTGGTCCTATTGATCCACAAATCGGAGGTTTGGCTTGTCAAGGCCTGTTGGCGGAGTTTGAGAAAGCTAAATCCGATATCCAAAAAAATCCACATTCGGCCCACTTATGGCAAGTTATTATAAGTAAATATCATCCTACCCTGCTCGGTCTTTGTGAACAAGCAATTGAATGGTCCGAAAAAATGGTTTCAAAATGGTTACTGGAAAATATGTGTAAAGGGGATAATACTAAAGTTAAGGATATAATGAAGACCTTTGGCGACCATAAAAAGCAATTATCCCATGCTAGACATATTTCGAAACAGGAATGTGAAGAAGCAGGGTTAACAATAATCCCATTGGAAGAAGATGAAGCACTGCAAGATGCCGTCCTTACAACACATCACGCCTTTATGCACGCATTTGCACATACCAATTGTGTCAAAATAATTGAAAATCACAATGGTATAGCATATATAGAAAATTCCGTACCCACTAAATCCTAACTAAAATAGTTGGTTTAAAAATAAAAATCAACTCTCAGGAGCTAGCTCTACCTCTAGACCCTCCAGACCCACTGTCATCTGTATCTGGCAGCCAAGGCGACTGTTA
>DATGQM010000084.1:0-5573 GCA_035304205.1 Arenibacter sp.
GGGATTTTATCCTCATAGAGGTTACAGCCCACCTTGCTCGCCTCACATAAATGTAAAATTTCGGAAGAAAGTCCGTCACTAATATCGATCATGGAGGTAGGATGAATTTCCAATTGTTGCAGCAATCCTTTGATATCCCGTCTGGCCTCCGGTTTTAATTGTCGTTCCACGATATAAGTATAGGCTGCTAAATCGGGCTGATTGTTCGGGTTCACTTTAAATACTTCTTTTTCCCGCTCCAATACCTGTAGGCCGCAATAGGCACCGCCCAAATCCCCGGAGACTACCAGAAGGTCGTTTGGATTTGCTCCGCTCCGGTAACAGATATCGGATTCTTCCGCTTCCCCGATGGCCGTAACACTAATGAGCATTCCTTTGGTAGATGAGGTGGTATCCCCGCCTATTAGGTCTACCTTATAGATCTCGGCGGCAAGGGCCACACCCGCATAAAATTCCTCTAGGGCCTCTAGGGGAAACCGGTTGGAAACGGCAATGGAAACCGTAATTTGGGTAGCAATGGCGTTCATGGCATAGATGTCCGATAGATTGACCATGACCGCTTTATAGCCCAAATGTTTTAAGGGCATATAACCTAGATCGAAATGTACGCCCTCTACCAGCATATCCGTGGAGATCACGGCCCTCTTTCCCTTGAAGTCGAGCACCGCCGCGTCATCCCCTATTCCTGTTAGGGTGGATGTATGCTGTATTCTGAAATCTTTTGTAAGGTGTTTTATCAGGTTAAACTCCCCCAATTTTTCGAGTCCCGTTCTTTCCGGGTTTTTGTCTTCTATCATACTGCAAAAATAAGGAGTAAAAATTATAAACGCCAACCTTTAAACAAAGGTTGGCGTTTATTGTTCCACATTTTTATAGGCCTATCCCAAGGAATATCCCGCTCTATAATTACGTTTTACGTATTTATTGGCGGCATCGAAGTTGGTTATCTTCATGTTCTCCGCATCCCACAACAGACGTTTTCTTCCATAATACATAGAACCACCGCTCCAGAAGCCTTTACTTTCGGCCTGGGGGTCTATTTCAAAATAGGACTTTAACGCCAAGTTGCCGATAAGGATACTTTCGGTAAAAGGTCCGGCATAATCAAAGGAAGAACTGGTCTCGGCATTGCCATAACCGGCGATACAGGCGTTGACCCATTGTAGATAATGGCCTTCGGGTACCCTTGCAATGGTTTCTTCCACTTCAAATTGTTCGTTGAGGCTTAAAGGGAGCAATCTTGGATTGGCCCCATAACAATCTGCCATCAGTTTTCCTTTTGTACCGATAAAAAGTACACCGCCATCCCAGTTGCCCATGGCTTCGTCATCGCCCATTTCATCAGGGCGCTCCGGTAGGAGTCCCCCGTCCATCCAGGTAACTTTTACGGTACCCTTCCCATCCGTTCTTGGATAGCTCAGGTGTATTTTACTGGAGTTGGGGAAACTTTTAGGGTAGTCCGCCGTTTCAAATTTGCCCTTGAAGGAATCGGAAACACTGCATTCTACCGAGGATGGGTATAAAATAGGAAGGATCCTGTACACGGGATCCATGATATGACAGGCCATATCGCCAAGGGCCCCTGTACCGAAATCGGACCAGCCCCTCCAATCAAAAGGAAGATACGCATCGTTATAATCACGCATTTCCGCAGTACCCAACCAAAGGTCCCAATTCAATCCTTTTGGAATTCTATCTTTTTTTGTCGGGGTCTGTAATGCCTGTGGCCAAATTGCCCTATTGGTCCAGCATTCAACGGTATGGACCTCCCCTATGATACCGGTATCATAAATTTCCTTCATTTTTCGCACTCCGTCCCCGGAGCCGCCTTGGTTGCCCATTTGGGTTACTACCTTATATTTTTTTGCTGCCTCGGTAAGCATCCTGGCCTCCCAAATGTCATGGGTAAGGGGTTTCTGGACATATACGTGCTTGCCCATCTGCATGGCTTGGTAAGCGGCCACGGCATGGTTATGGTCCGGGGTGGATACCGAAACGGCATCAATATTGTTTTTCTCCTTTTCCAGCATTTCCCTAAAGTCGTGATAGTAATTGGCCTTGGGAAAGCTTGCCCTGGATTTGACAGCTTGCCTGTCATCTACATCGCATAATCCTACGATGTTCACTTTTGGACTTTTGGCGAACGATGAAAGATCGCTCTCACCCTTTCCACCTGCGCCGATCCCGGCAATATTTAGCTTGTCGCTGGGAGCAATAAAGCCCGGACCTCCCAGTACGTGTCTGGGGACGATCATAAATCCGGCGGTCGCCAATCCAGCGCCCTTAATAAATTTTCTTCGCGAATCGCTACTGAGTTTGGTCTTTTTCTTGGACATAATTTTTGAAAGTTTTCAATTTTTTAATTAAGCAGTTCAATTTAATTCAAATTTTTGTATTTGACATAGGGATGTTTCTATATATTTTTTCCTGATTTTGTTATTTTATTGAAGATCGACTCAAAATCGATGGTATTTTCTGGATGATCGGACCCTTTAGGTTATGCCTAAAAAGTCTCGTATTACCTGTATTAACGGTAGGTTGTACTTTTCGGCCCCCTCTTTATTTCTATTCGCTATCCCTTCTCCTGGTTCCTATCAAATTTATAAAAAGGATACTTGTGTAATTATTATAACTTATTACTTTTACGAATTGCACCTAATTTTGAAGAGATGAAATTTTTCCGTTCGCTGGTCCTATTTTTTTTGATGGGATCTATTTTTTCCTGTGACCGTTCCGTTAAATATGAGCGCCCTATAGACACATGGGTCTTCCGGTCCGTGATGGATCTACAGCCAAGGATGTTGACGGTTGCCCTGAACAAGGACCTGTACGCCTGTTATAACCTACAATCCGGGAGTCTGTACAAAGTATGGAAAGGGGGGGTCAATTACGAGGGAGCGGTATATACCACTGCCCATGGCGTACAGCCCACGAGTTATGGCTTTGCCTACCTACAGGATGATTCCCCAAAAACACAATGGCGTTTAAAGAGCGGGGACGGAATCGAGGTTCCCAAGATCAACTATTTGGGATATACCATGATCGAAGGTCAGGTCGGGATCGATTTTGAACTCCTCTCGGAAAATGGGGGGTCGGTCAAGATTCGGGAAATTCCCGAATTTGACCAGAATGATAATCGTTCCGGACTGGTCAGGACCTTTACAGTTTTGGAAGGTGCTTCCGGCGATCTGGTGCCGGTGCTCGAATATAGCGTGGGGGATGGACTTATATTTAAGGAAACTATTGACGGCGGTAATAGGGAAGCGGGCAGCGATCTGTTGGAGATTGGCAAGAATACTACGGTCAGCACCTATTTTAATCCTGTTCCGGCCGACTGGAAAGTGCCTACCGCAGAGGATACGGGAATGATCGCGGTAGGAATGAAACTGGCGGAACAAAGCGATTGTAAGGCGTGCCATCTGGTAAACGAGAATCTTGTTGGACCTGCTTATGATTCCATTTCAAAAAGATATCCGTTCAATTGGGCCACTATAGATATGTTGGCCGATAAGATCATTATGGGCGGTACCGGAAATTGGGGCGCTATTGCCATGACCCCCCATCCGGACCTATCCAAATCGGATGCCCAGAATATGGCCTACTATATCCTTTCCTTGGACGGAGAGGCGGAACCCTCGGAGAGAACAACGGACATTGCATTAAATACACCCGATATTATTTTTGAACTGGACAATGTAAATCGTACGGGAGGGGATAAAAAAGCCAAACAGGCCGGGGTGGCGGTAAATTTTTATTTACAAAATGATGGGGGCGATCTATATGGGGAGCTCACCAAAAGTTCCCTGCCCATAATGAACGGAATCGCACCTGCCATCCACCTCCCTACAAGTGGGATATTGGGAGAGATCCAGGAAAATTTTTATATGGAGTTCAAAGGCTATATAAAATCGGACGAGGAGATCAAGAAAACATTTCGTCTGATCAGCGATGATGGCTCCGTGCTAAATTTCAATGGAACTGAGATCATTGATAATAGGGGCTCTCATGCGGCCGAAGCCGTTGATGCCCAAGTCGTCCTGAAAAAGGGGTGGAACGAGTTCCTGCTGCAATTCCACCAAGGTGGGGGCGGATATGGACTATCCTTGCAATGGTCCGATGATGGCGAGAATTTTTCGGTTGTGCCCAGTTCGGTGTTCTACCATGATGCAAGCTATTTTAGAAAACTGACGCCCTACGTGCCCAAAGTGGCAAGTACCACCCCGGGCGATCAATTGCCATTGGATGCCGTACACCCTTCCTTCGATATGTTCCAGGCCAAGCCAGCCGATTTCCATCCGCGGATAGGGGGAATCGATTTTATCGATAAGGACCATATGATAATCTGCACCTGGGATGAAACCGGGTCGGTCTATATTTTAAAAAATTATAATACGGAAGATCCGGAATCCATAGAGGTAAAACAAATAGCCAAGGGGCTTGCCGAACCACTTGGAATAAAGGTAGTAGATGGTGAGATATATGTATTGCAGAAACAGGAACTCACCAAATTGATCGATCTGGACGGGGACGGGATCATTGATGAATATCAAAAGGTGTGCGATTCCTGGAACGTTACATCCCATTACCACGAGTTTGCCTTTGGCCTGGTATATAAGGACGGCAGTTTTTATGCCACCTTGGCTACCGATCTGGGCTCGGAATTCAAGGATGTGGAAGATAGGGGGAAAGTGGTGCGCATCAGTAAAGATGGCAGTGAAGTGGAATTTATAGCCGAAGGCTTTCGAACGCCCAATGGTATCGCCGAAGGACCGGACGGGGCCCTTTACGTTGCCGATAATCAGGGGAATTGGATCCCTACCAGTAAGATCGTCCGGGTAGAAAAAGGTAAGTTTTATGGCTTTAAACATGCGGATTGGGAGCGGGTCAAGGATTACAAGGAGGATCCCCCGCTCGTATGGCTCCCACATGGGGAAATCAGTAACTCCCCCAGTCAGCCCGCAATCCTTAATATCGGACCATACAAGAATCAAATGATTCATGGCGATGTAACCCATGGGGGTATAAAAAGAGTGTTTATTGATGAGGTGGATGGGATTAAGCAGGGCACTGTCTTCCGTTTTATCCAAGGATTGGATGCCGGGATCAATAGGACTGTCTGGGGTCCCGATGGGAATCTGTATGCCGGGGGCGTGGGCTCCGGGGGCAATTGGAGGCATGAGGGCCGACTCTGGTATGCGCTGCACCGATTTAATTATAATGAAAAACCGACCTTCGAAATGTTGGCGGTCAGGGCCAAAAGCGATGGAATGGAAATTGAACTGACCGAACCGATCCAAACAAATGAAAAACTGAATACGCAAGATTTTGAGGTGCAACAGTATTATTATGAGGCGACCGACCAATATGGAGGACCAAAAATGGGAGAGGAAACGCTTAAGATCGTATCCGTAAACCTCTCCGGAGATCGGAAAAAAATATTTTTGGAGATCGATGGAATCCAAGAAAACAGGGTAGTCTATATCCATATAAAGAAACCTTTTAAAAGTGAAGGGAATCAATCGCTCTGGTCCACCGAAACCTGGTATACCATGACCAAAAAACCAGTTGATAAT
>DATGQM010000085.1:0-8992 GCA_035304205.1 Arenibacter sp.
ATCCGGTCCTTGTAATACGACCTTAATTCTTCCAGGAACAGCATGGGGTCTTCATAGGTGGTAAGTACCTTATAAGTATGTTTATTCTTTGCGAATTCCAATTCTTTTCTAAGTCTTTTCCATTCCAGTCTTAGGTAATCGATCCCTGATCCCTTTGTTCCTTCCGGTCGTGCCAAAGGTGCCAATAAGGTATTGCCGTTAAAAATATGGGCATGATAGGCCTGAAGGGTTTCGAGGTCCCCGGATCGGTATATTTCTATCAATCTGCCGGTTATTTCGGTGGCCAGGTCCAATTTATCCGGTTGCATGGAAAATTTGTCCGGATGTACAAATAGCATGGTCTCACGGTACAAACGTTTCTTTTCCTGTTGTTCCCCAATATTTCTTGGGGGAGGGGACTTTATGATAACGGGGAGTGTATCTACTGGAGGACGGTAGTTTTTTCCACGTTTTTTTTGCTCGTTGCGTTGATCTTTCTTTGCTTTCTTTTGTCGTTTGTAGAGTAGGGTAAGCTCTTGTTCCTCAATAATATCGTTTTCTAAACTGGAGGCCAATATGGCCTCAAAGGCGGCCGTACGATCGGTAATCCCCTGGAGTTCCGATCGTAAATCACTGATTTCTGCCTGTAACCGCTGTATTTCCGAATCTGGTACATCGGGGAGTTGGTCCGCATTCATAGTCTTCTAAAATGGAATTCAAATTATACCTGCGAAATTAATTATTAGTACTGAGTATTGCGTACAGAGTATTGAGATATGTAGGGGAGAATGGCAATTCGCCCTGATCGAATATATCATCAACATTCAACTTTTGAACATTCAACATTAGAACATTCAACCTTCAACATCAGACAACTTTGGATTTTTTTAAGTAGATTTATAACAATCAAATAATAGACCTAAAATATAAACGGATGCAAATAAATAAGAAAACTTTGAAATTTGGATTTTCAGCTTTAATACTATTGATGGGATTTTTGACAATGGCCAATATGAACCCTCCCTCCCATGACAATACCTCCTATGTGATCGGGGAAGCCGATTTTTTGGGAAATTGGGTCTATACCGTTGAGGATGTTTCCCCTGAATACAGTAGTGGAATACTTCATATAACAAAGCGCAACGGGGAGCTTGCCGTAGAGGTGGCCTTGAAGACCGGACGCTTACGGGGAGAGCAGGTAAAAATAGTGGACAATGCTATGAATTTTACGGTTAATATAGAAGGACAGGTAGTTGCCGTTAAACTCACCGTAGCGGGAAATAAGATAAGCGGTACGAGCAGTTCGTCCGAAGGCACTTTTAAACTGACCGGAACAAAGCGGGCGGAATCCTAAATCACCTTGTTCTACCCTAAAAAAAATCAAGATGATTTCGGCCCTCTCACCCTTTAGTCCCGATAATTTTGGGGAGGGGAATAGAGGGCCGAAATTGCCTATTTTGATTAACAGGTAAACTATTATCCATTATAATCGGCCCAGATTATAAGTGGATTGCCCATTAGGATCGGGCCAGATGCCCATCTTTATATTTTTTGGTTGCGGTCTCTAATTTTTCTACTAGGTCTTTTAGCCAGATCAGTTGGTTGTAGATCAAATGGGCTTCCTGTAAATTTACGGACATTTCTTCCCTAATGGCAATATTGCCCTTTTCTATATCACTTTCGCGTTCTTTTACCAAATTATCATAGGAGGTCCTTAATTTTATCTGGGCCTGTTCAATATTTTCCGGGGATATGGTCTGTTGGGATTCCAATGGTTCCATTATCCTTGCCGTATTCCTTAGGGTATTATCGATATAATCGACTACTTTTTTAAAGTGTACGGACGCTGCCGTGGTTTCGTAATTTTGGATAAAGGTACCTAGGGAGGCCAAGGAAGAAAGGATGACGTTGTTCAGGGCCACGATCTCATAGACCAGTTGTAGGGATTTTTATTTCGATTTTGGATCTTGGGTCATTCTTTGAAAAGCGGCATTGAGATTACCTACGGCCAAAAAGGCCTCCTTTCGTGGAATTTTATAGTTCAGGGCGGTTATATGCTTGGTCCGATAAATATTTCTTATGGCTATCAAATAATCCGTATTGGCGCGAATACTCTCCAATAAAAATTTATCGAGGTTCCTATACTCCCAATGCGGCCAAAAAAGATAATTGGCAATAATGGCGAGTACGGCCCCCAAGGCGGTGTCCAAAACCCGATATTGAATAATTTCAATGGCATTGGGAGTAAGCAGGGAATAGATAAATATAACATTGATGGTAATAAAGGCAGCTGCCGACCTATAGCTTTGTTGTATAAGGGAAAAGGAAATGGTCAGTGAAACCGTCGCTAAAATACCATAGATTATAGGATTCTGGGTAAGAAAGATAATCCCCGTTGCCACTAGGGCACCAATGAGCGTCCCCACTACCCTGTTGATAGACCTTTCTTTGGTGAGCCCATAATAGGGCCTCATGATCACAATAAGCGTCAGCAAGATCCAATAGGTATTCTTTATCCCTATGGCCGTACCACATATATAGGCCAGGATCACTGCCGAGGTAAGGCGGAGGGCATGCCTAAATATCGGCGATTGTAAGCTGATATTTTCGAGGACAATATTAAATCCGTATTCTTGATCCGTGATAAATTGATGGGCCTCGCTATTTTTTAAGGAAAGTCGGGAGGCATCCTTGGTATTGGCCAAAGCCCGCCGGACCGCTCTGATCTTCTGAAGTTGAAGGTTTTGGTAATCGTGCAAATTTTTTAATATAAGGGCACCTTCCCTTGCCTTGGGCAGTCCGATCTGTTCTATATAGTCCTGAATGGCATCGTTTGCAATGGATAAAACCTTTAAAAGTGGTTCATTGGAGGGGATACGTTTCTTGGTGATCACATTTTCGGCCAATGTATTCAGGTGGTTTCCGAAAACATGGTTTACTTTCTCAAAGAGTTGCAATTGATGTTGTTGCCCTTCAAATAGAGTGTCTATTTTTTGGTAGTCCAATGTATTGGCCAAGGAAAGTTCGAGGATGTCGACCAGCGAAATAAAAATGAGCAAACGCTTTTCATCAAAATGCGACTTGCCCGTTCTTTTTCCGGCCAGGAGGAGGAGTTCCCGTAACACCTCATGCTTTTCATTGATTTTGGACTGTAGCGCAAAGATTTTCCTCATCAGGTGCTCCCGGTCCCTGGTTTCCGTGAGCAGACGGCCCCTTAACGCTAAATAATCCCCGGTAAGGGACAGGGTGTCCGACAAAAGTTGGTCCTCATCTTTTTTGGGCAATATACTGTGGACAAGAAGGGAGAATGCCAAATAAAATATACCGCCCAGTCCGATCAACAGGATATGCTGCCAAAGGGATAGGGTAGAGATTCCATGTGCCAGCGCCAATACCATGGCCAAGAGACCGGAAAATGATATCAACGATCCCCTAAAACCATAGACGGCCAATAGGGAAAGGGAGAAGGATAGTAGCGATATAACACTTAATAACCACCAAAAGTGCATTCGGGAAAGGCTAACCACCAAGGTAATCAACATAGTGAGCCCCACACTGATCAGGATGCCGTACACTTTTCTTTTTAGACTGCCCGGAATATCGCTCGGAGCATTCAGAAAGATCCCTATGGCAATGGGAATAGCATAATCCGAATATCCCGATAGGCCTAGACTAAGAAGGGGGATCAGGACTGCAATGGTGGTAATACAGGCTCGGAAAAAGTAAGCGCTTTTAAAATATATGGTGAGCGGGTTTATCAGATCCTTTGGCATACCATAAAAATACGTGCAATATTTGAGTTTTCAATTTAAGGGGGCCGGGGAATATTGTTTCCGTTCCCCTATTTCCTGTTCGAGAGGAATAAGTGGGGCGGATAGGCCCGAAAATATAAAAACCGGGGCGGCTGCCCCGGTTTTGTACGATACCCGTTCCCAAGGGATACGGTAAATTTTAAAATTTAGAACTCGATCGGGAGGGATGCCCTCGTGTTCCCCCATCCCAGGACAAGGGCGGTACTCTTGTCCGAATCCTCCTTAAACGCAATCGAAAATGCATCCAAGGATTCCGAGCCCTTGCTTACGGTAGCGGGCACCCGGATTGCATCCGCACTTTCCTGATAGGAATAGGCCCCCCATTGATTTAAGTTCTTGTTCAGGATTATCGTCCATTCCTTTTCGCCGGGAATGGTGAATAGGGAATAGGTGCCTGCAGACACGGATTTGCCCCCAATGGTAGCATCCTTATAAAAGGTAATTTCCGTGGCCTCATTGGCTCCCGTTCTCCAAACTTTGCCCGCAGGGGCCAGTTCGGATATCGATCTGCCCTTAAGTAGGGGCCGACTATAAGTGATGCGGATCAATTTATCCGAGATTTTATAGTCCGAAGGATAGGAGGCGATATCTGCCGGACTTTTATCCAATCCGCTAAATTTTTGTGCGTTTGCCCCCATGCTTAAGCATAGTGCGACGGCCATAAGTGTGGTTGTAAGTAATTTTTTCATTTCTTTTTTTTTAACGATAAACAAATTTAACTCCTATTCCTTTTTGTTCTCCTATAAATGTCGGTTATTTTTTAACAACTTACAAAATCGTGTATTGCCCGTGAAGAAAAGTATTTATTTGTTTTAATTATAATTAAATATATTGTTTTTAGTTTTATAATGAAATCAAAATACATAATGATGTTTTGTTATTTATATAAAAATGGAATATTTGCTTCCTAATTGATATAAATATTATTTTATGTGCGGAATTGTTTGTGCCTTTGATCTAAAGGAAAGTACGGAGGCCTTAAGGCCCCAGCTATTGGAGATGTCAAAAAAGGTTAGGCATAGGGGCCCGGATTGGAACGGTATATTCTCGAACGATAAGGCGATCATGGCGCATGAACGTTTGGCGATCGTAGATCCGGCTTCGGGGAAGCAGCCCCTGTTCAGTGAAGATGGTAAAATGGTATTGGCCGCAAACGGGGAAATATATAACCATAGGGAATTGCGAAAGCAGTTCGAGGGGACCTATAATTTTCTGACCGAATCGGATTGTGAGGTGATCTTGGCCCTGTACAAGGAAAAAGGCCCCGATTTTCTGGATGAAATGAACGGAATTTTCGGATTTGCCCTCTATGATACGGAAAAGGACGAATATTTTGTCGCCAGGGACCATATGGGTATTATTCCCTTGTATATCGGATGGGACGTTAACGGGACCTTTTATGTGGCTTCCGAACTAAAGGCCTTGGAAGGTATCTGTAGCAAAATTGAATTATTTCCCCCAGGTCATTATTTGCATAGTAGGGACGGGGTGTTTAAACGATGGTATTCCCGGGTCTGGTCGGACTTCGATGCCGTAAAGGACAATGAAACCAGTATACAGGCTATCAAGGAAGCTTTGGAAGCGGCGGTCCACAGACAGCTGATGTCCGATGTGCCTTATGGGGTACTGCTTTCCGGGGGGTTGGATTCTTCCATAACCTCTGCCATTGCCAAGAAATATGCCCAAAAACGGATAGAATCGGATGACACGGCCGAGGCCTGGTGGCCACAATTACATTCCTTTTCGGTGGGGTTGGAAGGTTCTCCAGATCTAGCGGCCGCACGTAAGGTGGCGGATCATATAGGAACTATTCACCACGAGATCAAATTTACGATCCGGGAAGGACTGGATGCCATTAAGGACGTCGTGTATAATTTGGAGACCTATGACATTACTACCATCAGGGCCTCTACCCCAATGTACCTCATGGCCAGGGTCATAAAATCCATGGGAATTAAAATGGTGTTGTCCGGAGAGGGTGCCGATGAGCTGTTTGGCGGGTACCTGTACTTCCATAAGGCTCCGAGTCCCAAGGATTTCCATGAAGAAACGGTGCGTAAACTGGAAAAATTACATATGTACGACTGTTTGCGGGCCAATAAATCCTTGGCGGCCTGGGGGATAGAAGGCAGGGTACCGTTCCTGGACAAGGAGTTTATGGATGTGGCCATGCGGGTCAACCCCAAGGATAAGATGATCAACGGGGAGCGAATGGAGAAATGGGTAGTGCGCAAGGCTTTTGAGGATATGTTGCCCGAAAGCGTTGCGTGGAGACAAAAAGAACAATTTTCCGATGGGGTCGGCTATAACTGGATAGATACCCTGAAAGAACTCGTTAACAGGGAGGTTACGGATGAACAGTTGGCCAATGCCAAGTATAGATTTCCATTGCAGACGCCTACGTCCAAGGAAGAATTTTACTATCGTTCCATTTTCGAGGGTCATTTCCCATCGGATGCTGCTGCATTGTGCGTACCGCAAGAGCCGTCGGTGGCCTGTAGTACCCGGATCGCCCTGGAGTGGGACGAGGCCTTTAAGAACATGAACGACCCATCCGGTAGGGCCGTATCCAAAGTTCATTCGGACGCCTACGTAAAATAAGGGAGGTTATGCAATAAAAATTCTGTTTATTCATTTTTACCTTTAATTAGTTTATAGGGAGCACCCGTATATCAAATTATTTTGATATACGGGTGCTCCCTTGGTTGGGGACCGTGCCTAATTTTCCAATCTTATCATAGTCTTTTTTTAACGGGACATGCCCCTGTTGAAATCATCCATTTTTCCACAATATTTGTTGATAACTTGCTCACTTAATATGGGATCAACCTTATATATCATGGGGTATTGCTTATATTTGTAGGATTGCTAAAATTATAATGAATCAAGTATTAATTTATGAGCGAAGAAGTAAAAAAAGACGGGGAAAATAAGAACAATTATTCAGCTGATAGTATCCAGGCTCTTGAGGGCATGGAACACGTTAGGATGCGCCCCTCCATGTATATCGGGGATGTTGGGACAAGGGGATTGCACCATTTGGTCTATGAAGTGGTCGATAACTCGATCGATGAGGCCATGGGAGGGTATTGTGATACTATAGAGGTTATAATAAATGGGGATAATTCCATTACCACCACGGATAACGGAAGGGGGATCCCAGTGGATATACATAAGAAGGAAGGGGTCTCTGCCCTGGAGGTCGTAATGACCAAGATCGGTGCAGGGGGTAAATTTGATAAGGATTCCTATAAGGTTTCCGGTGGATTGCACGGAGTAGGGGTATCGGTCGTAAATGCCCTGTCCAAACACCTTAAGGCTACCGTCCATAGGGATGGGGTGGTATGGGAACAGGAGTATAGCCGGGGAAAACCCCTGTTTCCGGTCAGGCGCGTCGGGGAAACGGATATTCGGGGCACCATTGTTACCTTTACCCCGGATGAAACTATTTTTACGCAAAGCGTGGAATATAGCTATGAGGTCTTGGCCAACAGAATGCGGGAACTGTCATTTTTGAACAAGGGCTTGTCCATTACCCTTACCGATAAGCGACAGGTGGATGCAAACGGGGAGTTCGTGGGCGAACGATTTTTTTCGGAAGAGGGATTAAAGGAATTTATAAAGTTTCTGGACGGTAATAGGGAACCTCTGATCCGTAAGATCATTTCGATGGAAGGGGAGAAGAACGATATTCCCGTGGAGGTCGCAATGGTATATAATACTTCCTATACGGAAAACCTGCACTCCTATGTAAACAATATCAACACCCATGAAGGGGGTACCCATCTGGCCGGTTTTAGAAGAGGTCTAACGACCACCCTGAAGAAATATGCCGACGCCTCCGGCATGTTGGACAAATTGAAGTTCGAGGTCCAAGGGGACGATTTTAGGGAGGGCCTCACCGCTATCATTTCGGTAAAGGTAGGAGAGCCTCAATTTGAGGGACAGACCAAGACCAAATTGGGCAACCGGGAAGTTTCCGCTGCGGTCAGTCAGGCCGTTTCGGAAATGTTGACAAACTATTTGGAAGAAAATCCCGAGGATGCAAAGATCATAGTACAAAAAGTGATCTTGGCGGCACAGGCACGGCATGCCGCCACGAAGGCCCGGGAAATGGTGCAGCGTAAAACGGTAATGAGCATCGGTGGCCTTCCGGGGAAATTATCGGATTGCTCGGAGCAGGACCCCGCCCTTTGTGAAGTATTTCTGGTTGAGGGAGATTCGGCAGGGGGAACCGCCAAACAGGGACGGGATCGGAATTTCCAGGCCATTCTCCCATTAAGGGGAAAGATCCTAAACGTGGAAAAGGCAATGACCCATAGGGTCTTTGAGAACGAGGAAATAAAGAACATCTACACGGCCCTTGGGGTTACCATCGGTACCGAAGAGGACAGTAAGGCCCTGAACCTGGAAAAATTACGCTATCATAAGGTGGTGATCATGTGTGATGCGGATGTGGACGGTAGCCATATAGAGACCCTTATCCTAACCTTTTTCTTCCGTTATATGAGGGAGTTGATAGAAGGCGGACACGTATACATTGCCACCCCACCACTTTATTTGGTGAAAAAGGGCGCCAGAAAGCGCTATGCCTGGAACGATCAGGAACGCGATGAAATTGCTGAAAGTTTTGGCGGGGGCGTAGGTATCCAGCGTTATAAAGGTCTTGGGGAAATGAATGCGGAACAATTATGGGATACTACCATGAACCCTGAATTTAGGACCTTGAGGCAGATTACTATAGATAATGCTACGGAAACGGATAGGGTGTTCTCCATGTTAATGGGGGATGAGGTGCCGCCCCGTAGGGAATTCATAGAAAAAAATGCCGCTTATGCCCGGATAGATGCATAGGATTGCAATCTTCAAATAAAAAGCCTGCACAGATTGTGCGGGCTTTTTTATACTGCGGAGTACACCTCCCGGGAAATCTAACATTATTCCCCGCTGCGCAAAGTCTCCCGACTTTGGCGCCGGCTTGCTCCTCCGGGCCCGCCAGAACGGGGCAGTCGGGCTGGCAAACCACCGCTGCGCAAAGTCTCCCGACTTTGAGCTTTCACCCTTACCCCCTCCGGTTTGCTCCTCCGGGCAAACCACCTCCCTCAAGGGAGGATTTAAATAGTGCCCTGATTATAAATCTCAATACTCAATACTCACATCTCAATACTCAATACTAAACTCACTCCCTGACCGCTAAAATA
>DATGQM010000086.1:0-3022 GCA_035304205.1 Arenibacter sp.
AAATAAAAGGGATATCCTATAGTCAAACGCAAAATGGCGCCTATGCCCTTATATTGAATGAAGTTGAAGGTGATCGCAAATTACCCATTGTCATTGGTGCGTTCGAGGCGCAGTCCATCGCCATTGCCCTGGAGAAGGAAATAAAACCGCCCCGGCCCCTGACGCACGACCTTTTTAAAAATTTTGCCGACCGGTTCGATATCGTAATAAAGCAGGTAATAATCCACAAATTAGTGGATGGGGTCTTTTATTCGAGCATAATCTGTGAAAGGGATAAGATCGAGGAGATCATAGATGCCAGGACCAGTGATGCCATTGCCCTGGCACTTAGGTTCGATGCCCCTATCTTTACATATAAGACCATTTTGGACAAGGCCGGTATCTTTCTAAAATTCTCTTCCAAGGAACGGGACAAGAAAGAATCGGATGACAGCATCATGGTAGACGAGATCTTGCAGGAAGGGGAAACCGTGGAAATAAATCCCGGGACTTCCAATATGTACAGGGAGCTTAGCTTGGAGGAACTCTATCTGGAACTGGACAAGGCAGTGGCCAGTGAAGATTATGAAAAGGCGGCAAAACTTAGGGACGAGATCTCCAAACGCAAATAGTCCAAGCCATATTTAATGAGAAATAAACTCTGGGTCCTTTTTATCCTATTTTGTCTTAGTGCCCCTTGCCTGGCGCAGGATATGATCCTACAGGATACGGTGCCCGATGCAGCGGAGCTGATCCCCAATCAGGGAATTACCTTCCAAAGTATTTGGCGGGGCATATTGGGCATGGCCTCCCTAATTTTTATATCCTATCTGTTCAGCAGTAACCGTAAGGCCATCAATTGGAAGACCGTGGGCCTTGGCCTTTCATTTCAATTACTGATAGCGATCGGCGTACTGAAAGTCCCGTTTATCCAATCCCTTTTTGAAAATATCGGGCAGGTTTTTGTCAGTGTGCTGGACTATACCCGGGAAGGCAGTAAATTTTTGTTCGAAGGCCTGGTGGTAGACATGGATACCTTCGGGTTTATCTTTGCCTTTCAAGTGCTGCCGACCATTATATTCTTTTCCGCCCTTACTTCCCTGCTGTTCTATCTGGGGATAATCCAAAAAGTGGTGAGCGGATTGGCATGGCTCTTATCCAAATCCCTGGGTATTTCGGGCGCGGAAAGCCTAAGTGTTGCCGGGAACATCTTCTTGGGGCAGACCGAGGCCCCCTTGCTGATAAAGGCGTATCTGGAAAAAATGACCCGATCGGAAATACTATTGGTCATGATCGGGGGCATGGCCACCGTGGCCGGTGCCGTTTTGGCGGCCTATATAGGTTTCTTGGGCGGGGACGACCCGCTGTTAAGACTGCAATTTGCAAAACATTTATTGGCGGCATCCGTTATGGCGGCACCCGGCGCCATTGTAGTTTCCAAGATCCTATATCCACAAACAGAGGAAGTAAACACGGACGTGCAGGTATCCGCGGATAAGATCGGGTCCAATATTTTGGATTCGATCGCCAATGGTACTACGGAAGGACTCAAATTAGCGGTCAACGTAGGCGCCATGCTATTGGTTTTTGTGGCCTTTATAGCCATGATCAACGGAATTCTGGGCTGGGTAGGCGATGTAACCGCCCTTAACCCCTGGATCGCCGGCAATACGGCCTATAGCTCATTTTCCATAGAGGCTATCCTGGGCACTATTTTCGCGCCCTTAATGTGGCTGATCGGAGTAGAGTCCGTAGACATAATGTTGATGGGGCAATTGCTGGGCATTAAATTGGCCGCCAGCGAATTCATTGGCTACATACAATTGGCCGAGTTGAAGGACATGGCCAATGCCACCCACCTTGCCTATAACAAATCCATTATAATGGCGACCTACATGTTATGTGGTTTTGCCAATTTTGCCTCCATAGGCATACAGATCGGGGGAATTGGGTCCCTGGCCCCCGGACAGCGAAAGAACCTGTCCGAATTTGGGATGAAGGCCGTTTTGGGAGGTTCTATCGCATCCCTGCTATCTGCGGCCATTGCCGGGATGATATTGGGATAGGGCAGTTATCCGGTTATGTCCAAATTGTTACATTAACAAATTGGCACATTAACAAATTTTCCAATTATTCTTCTTCCTTCGGACGTTCCAAAAAATTCCCATCCTCATCAAAATGCTTTAGGAATTCATCGTTCTCTTCATTATAATCGTCCCTCTCCCAATCGTATTTAGCAGATTTGGGCAAGGACGCCCGCAAAAAGATCGCCAACGCCAGACCGGTTATAAATCCGCCTAAATGTCCCTCCCAGGAAATACCTTCCTTCAAAGGGAAAATATACCACAATAGACCACCGTATATAAATACTACGATGAGCGATAGGGCCACCAGCCTATAGTGTTTGGAAAAAACCCCCTTAAAAAAAATAAAGGTGGCCAGCACATAGATGAGCCCGCTCGCCCCGATATGATAACTGGGGCGCCCCATAATCCAGGTAATAAGCCCCGAAAGTAAAATACCGTATAGCAAGACCTTGAAAGCAATTTCCCGATAAAAATAGACGAGTGCCGAGGTAAGCATGGCCAAGGGAATGGTATTATTGTACAAATGGCCCACCGAGCCATGTAAAAACGGGCTAAAAATAATTCCCCTCAAACCTTTAAGGCTCCTTGGATAGATTCCGTACTGATTAAGGTTTACCTGAAACCTGATTTCGTACCAATAAACCGTCCATATCGCCAAGACCGATAACATGGGCAATAGGATTACGGTATTCGAAAATTTAAAATAGGTATTCTCTCTCATATTTTTAACGGCTTAGCGCTAAACGCCGGGCGCACAGCGCTAAGCGCTATGGGTTATAAGGTCAAAAATACAATTCTAATGGGAATTTGACAATCAGTAAGTATTTTCAACCCCCGCTGCGCAAAGTCTCCCGACTTTGCGCGATGCTTGAATAGTGCCATAGCTATGGAACTTGGAATCTGTAATTCTAGCTGCATCAATGGCGCGTTACACCCTCCGGTCTGCTCCTCCGGGC
>DATGQM010000087.1:0-8499 GCA_035304205.1 Arenibacter sp.
CAAGGCCTTGAAACTATCAAAATCCACCTGATAGGAAAGACCCACGCCCTGGGTATAGCCCTGTCGGTCCGCCAAAAATTGCTGGATCTCGTTTTCCCTGTTGAATATTTTGGCACTAAGCGTGCCTTCCTCGTTTAAAAGCACTTGTACTTCCACATCGCCGGCCACCACCGTTTCCGAGACGCCCCCTACCGGGACCCCTACCCTTCCGTTCAACAATACCCGATCACTGATCTGGGTAGACAGGGTCACCCCGATCCTGTTCTCGGTCTGTATGTCCGTACTTCTATCAAAGATTCCCTGTTCATAGGAGAGCCCCAGGTTGAGCTTGTCGTTATCGCCCGCCAGGACCGAATTGAGCAGACCGGAAGCGGATTGCAGTAAATTGCCCGTAACGGCCTGCTGATTGATTCCCGTCTGTTCATTTACAAAGGAGCCCTGGGCCAATAGGAACAATGCGTTTCTTTCCGCTATGGTGGGGTCTTGCAACCTATATTCCAATTCCGACTTCACAATGGAATTGGTACCGGGGAAATCGATACGCCAGTCGATTACCGGACTTTCAAGCTCTCCCGTTAAACGGACCACCACATCGGTAGGGATACGCCTGGTATAACCGGGATTATCCAAGAGGGGCGCCGGATTGGCCTTCAGGGAATACACGGCCTCCATGTTCAGTTGGGCCGCCAAGGGCTCCCTTTCCCAGGTTATATTCCCTCCCGGCCTAACCCTAAAAGTCTTGTCAATAAAGCCCCCGAACATATAATGGAACTCCCCGGTCACCACCACGAAGTCTCCGTACATATTAAACTTGCCCGTGGTATTTATCTCGATAAACAAAATTCCAGCACCAGTCCCCTTTAAGGAACTTCCCGTTTTGGTATCCACCACGATCTCTACCTCGGCGTCCGGGGTAACATCCAGGTCAAAGGCCAGCTCCAAACCTTCCACCTCCTTGAGGACACGCTGCTCGGTATCTGTCTCCCCATTCCTTTTCCCTACAAAGTTTATAAATGAAAAATCCCCGATACTGGCCACGTCGCTGATAGGTATCTTTAGGGATGTGCCCTTGGCCGTTGCCCCGTCTACCTTGATGGTAAGGGCATTGGTGGGCCCATAGATCCTTCCCTTGCCATTTAGGTACCCGGTCCCGTAATAGAGCACTTCCTCCTCGAACGGGGTATTCAATATTAAAAAACGATCATTATTGGTATCCACATCCAGATCTAGGCTCCAATCCTTAAAAGAGTTATGGGTTATGGTACCGTCCAAAATGGCCTTGGTATTCATGGCTACATCCGTAAGGTCGATCTTTTGGAAGTTAAACGTTTGCCCCGTCAGGCTAACCTTGGAAAAGGGCGCAAAACCATAATTTACGTTTAAGTAAGGGATGGCGATACCCGCCTTGTCCAAGCTGAGCACCCCGCTCATATCCGGGTTGCCCAAAGGTCCCTTTAATTGGGCACTCCCGTTTAGGAAGCCCCTGATATTCGTAATAACGCCGTCTCCAAGGGGACTGAACGGAACCAGATTGAAATCGTTAAAATCCACTATAAGATTGGCCTGGGGTTCCTCCTCCCTGCCATCCAGAATGTTCCCTACAATACTCAGTTTCTCCTTCCCCTTATCCATCAAGGCGGCGTTCACCACATAATTGGTCAGGTCCCTATTCCCTACGATCCCCAGGGAAAGGTCGCCCATCACCACCTTATTGACCTCGAAATCGGATATTTTCAGATTGGAGGATGGCAAATATATATTGTCCTTTTGAAGAATGTTCAACGTACCATTGACCTCTCCCCTTAATTTTAGGCTATCGATCGTAGGCGTAATCTTATCCAGGGACACGATCCGGAATTGAAGTTCCACATCCTTAAAGGTAGAATCGCCCAACTGGCCCCTGAGCCTTATCTGTTCATCATCGTTGTGGTTCATCACTATTTCCTCGATCACGATACTGTCCAGGGTCTTGTTAAGGATTACCTTATTTTTACTGTTGCCATCCTTGTTCAATATCCATTTATTGCCCTTAAAATTAATATCGGACGTTTTAAGACCTATAACCGACTTTTTGTCCTGGTTGAAGGTGTGGTAAAAATTAAGGTTATAACTATCCTGAAATTGGCTCCCGCCCTTAAACTCCGTTCTAAAGAACAGGGTATCCTTTAAGGTAGTATTGATCAGGTTAAAATCCTTTACGTCATAATAGGCATTGGAAAGATCGCCCACCGAAACATAGGTATTGAACAGGGCATTCTTATTGTCTATCCTAATATCTATGCTGTCCAGCTCGTTCCCATAGGCCACAATGCTGGGCGATTTAAACGTCAGTTTAAAATCCCCCTCATCGGCAATAATATTGCCCCTGATAAACGTATTGGGATCAAACTCTACCTCCGGGAAGAACACATCCACGATCTTGTTGTAGATCTTAAAATTAAAGGCCACTCTCTGATTTGGGGAAATCCCGAACGGCTTGTAGTTGGTATAGATACTCCCCATGGAATTCTGCACCAACCTTCCCAGTTCCCTTACCTTAAAATTGCCCTTGAGATAGCCGGTAATGATATCGGGGGAATTAATATCGATGACCCGGGTGCTATCGTTTTCAAAAGTGGAGGAAATCTTAAAATCCTCAAAATAGTAGGTATCGTTTTTGTTCTGATAATTGGTTTTGCTAAAATTGAGGTCTCCTACCAGATTATCCAGGGAATTGCCCGATATATCCATATAGATATCCCCTTTAAAAATGGAGACGCTATCATTTATGATCTTTAGTTTTTTTAGATCTGCGTAATCTACGGAAGCAATAAAATTGAAGTTGTTCCGGTTCTCCGCAAGATCGGCCAGGCCCTTAAAGCTAAATTGGGCATTATCGTCATTACTGAGCAGGGAACCGTCAAAAAGTTGTTCTTTTAAAACACCGGATACTTTTAGGTTTTTATAATCGTAGCCATTAAACTGCAGGGAATAGATCTCCCCGATCACTTCGGTGTTCAGGTTCTCTTGGACAAAACCCTTCCCCTCTACGTTAAAATCCAGATTGGCCACCCCCACATTATCGCTTTCTATCAAATTCCCCAGGTCAAAATCTATCAAGGCGACAAAGCCCTCATAGGAAGCGTTATCTATTTGATCGATGTCGGTCAGTTCCAGATCCACATAGCTACTCCCTATCAACGTATTGATATTGGCCCGTGTCCGGATGGAGGATTCGGTGATAAGGGCATCGCCCCGGATAGTAAACTGACCCAATTTTTGAATGGAGGAAGGCAATACATCCCCCAAAATATTGGGCAATAGGGCCCTAAGCTCATAATAACTGGAGGTTACGTTCCGCATATCCGCCTCAAGGGAAAAATCGCCCTGCGGATTAAAAAGATCTTTAAAGTTAAAATTTCCCCTGATACCGGTATTCTCCATGTTCAAGAACATATCCGTAGTATGCAGGTCGTTCAGGACCCCGTGGATCTTGGAGGAAAGAAGAACGGTCTTATCGCTCCCGAACTGATCGTACAGCAGGTTGATCTCGTTCAATGCCACGGTAGATTCCACAAATTCGGCCTCAATATTCACCTTGTTCATAAAATCGGCCATCCCCTCCGCCGCATAATCAAATGTAATATTTCCCAATAATCGGGACTGGGTAGTTTTTATATCCAGGGAATCGAAACGCATCTGTTCCTTGGTGTACTTAAACCCCGTAGCCATTTTTTCTACCTTTATCCCCTTGGAACTCTGGAAGGACAATTCTTCGATATTGGCGGCTACGTCCGGTCCATTAATACTAAAACTATCCAGATCGATGTTCAAATCCGTAAAGTTGAGGATTTCCCCCGATTCCTTGTTCTCATTGATCAATTTAAATCGGCCATCGGTAATGGTAACTTCCGAAGCATTCAGGGCAAAAGGGGGCGTTCCATGGGCACGCGGTTCCTTGTCGTCCAACTTGTCGACAAAGACCTGTAAGTTGCTAAAGTTCTCGTCCCTGTACGTCTTGAGCTTAAAATTGATACGCTCCATATCAACACCCCCAAATTCCAGCTTTCCCTTCGCCAGATTGCGCACATTTAAAATGGAGGTCCTCAGCCGATCGGTATAAAAAAGGGTGTCCTTTCTATAATCCTCCACATATACGCCCTTCAGGTAAGCGTTCCAGGTAATCAAGGAAACCTGCAACCTGTCTATATTAATATTGGTCCCGAATTTTTCGTTGATCTCCGTAGTGGCCAATTTGGCGAAATAGGTCTGGACAATCGGCAAAGAGAGGACTATACTACCCAAAACACCCATAAGAACGAGTATCAAAAATACTCTTACCAGAATTTTTCTTAATTTTTTGATAGGGCTTTATGTTTTACCTTTGTACATTCAATTTTCATTCCAAATTCCAGATACCGTGGAAAATAAAAATATTTATATCCTTGCCATAGAATCCTCCTGTGACGATACCTCCGCAGCGGTTATGCACAACAATAGGACCTTGAGCAATGTTGTGGCAACACAAAAAATACACGAGGAATACGGCGGGGTAGTACCGGAACTTGCCTCACGTGCGCACCAGCAGAATATTGTCCCCGTGGTACACCAAGCGTTAGCCATGGCAAATATCGATAAAAAACAGTTATCCGCCATAGCTTTTACACGCGGACCTGGACTTATGGGCTCATTATTGGTCGGGACCTCCTTTGCCAAGTCCATGGCGTTTGCACTGGACATTCCCCTGATCGAGGTAAACCATATGCAGGCCCATATTTTATCGCACTTTATAGTGGAGGAAAATTACAAGATCCCTTCCTTCCCTTTTTTGGCGATGACCATTAGTGGGGGACATACCCAGATCGTCCTGGTGAAAAATTATTTTGAAATGGAAGTATTGGGGGAATCCCTGGACGATGCCGTGGGCGAGGCTTTCGACAAAAGCGCCAAGATCTTGGGACTGCCCTACCCCGGAGGTCCCCTGGTAGATCGATATGCACAAATGGGGAACCCCAAGGCATTCCCGTTCCCAAAGCCCAAGGTAGAAGGCCTTAACTTTAGTTTTAGCGGATTAAAGACCAGTATACTCTACTTTGTACAGCGGGAGGTCCAAAAAAATCCCGACTTTATTGCCCAAAACCTGAACGATATCTGCGCCTCGATCCAATACACCATCGTTCAGATCTTGATGGATAAATTAAAGAAAGCGGTCAAACAGTCCGGTATAATGCAAATCGCCATTGGTGGCGGAGTTTCCGCCAATTCGGGGATCCGCGGGGCATTGACGGGGGCCGAGGCCAAATATGGGTGGACAACCTATATTCCCAAATTCGAATATTGTACGGACAATGCCGCGATGATCGGGATTGTAGGGTATCTAAAGTATAAAGCGTCCGATTTTACCGATCAAGGCATATCGGCCAAGGCAAGGTATGTACTCTAAACCGACATTGACCGGTGCTTCCGACCCTAAAACAAACAACCTATAATCCTTTTCCATCCCATGCAACTCTTTTATCACCCAGACCTAGAAAACAACAGTTCCGAATTTACCTTTCCCGCCGATGAGAGCAGGCATATTACCAAGGTGCTGCGAAAGTCGTTGGACGATGTCCTGCAGATCACCAACGGTAGGGGCGGCCTGTTCGGGGCAAGGATCATAGTTGCCGACCATAAAAGGTGCACGGCAAAAATTATTTCGGCACATACCGATCCCCCATCGTCCTATCGATTGCATTTGGTGGTCGCCCCCACCAAACTGAACGATCGATTTGAATGGTTATTGGAAAAAGCGACCGAGATCGGGGTGCACGAAATTACCCCCATCCTATGTGAACGATCGGAAAGGAAGACAATTAAAATGGAACGAATGGAAAAGGTCATCCTTTCCGCCATGAAACAATCCCTGCACACCTACCTGCCCAAACTGAACCCGGCTATTTCGTTTAAGGATTATATGGACCTGCCCAAGGAAGGAGACTTGTTTATTGCACATTGCGGGGAGGATCACAAGAAAGAGCTGTACCATAGCTTAAGGCCCAAACGGAATACGGCTATCCTCATTGGGCCGGAAGGCGATTTTTCCAAGGCCGAAATAGAGTCGGCATTAAACCATGGATTTAAGCCGGTAGCTCTGGGCGAAACCCGATTGCGGACAGAAACTGCGGCCATAGTAGCTTGTACTGCAATAGCTATGGTTAATTTACCTAAATGAAACATTTAATATTTAAAAGAAAGCCACTAGGGATTAGGCAAAAGTTATGTGATGGGTAAATTGGCTGTAGGCCATTCATTGTTAATCGATCATTGCTAATTGTTTATTGCTTATTCTTAAATTTGAGACATTAATCCCATAAGACCAATGAAGCGGCACCTTATCATACTGATTATATATTTGTCCGTTTGCCCGTTCCTCTATGGACAGGAAATAGCGGTTTTAAAATATGGCGGTGGCGGGGATTGGTATGCCAACCCTACCTCGTTGCCCAACTTGATAGATTTCTGCAACAGGAACATCGACACAAAGATCCACCCCAAGCCCCAAACGGTAGAAGTGGGCAGTACCGATATCTTCCAGTATCCATTTTTACACATGACCGGCCATGGCAATGTTTTCTTTTCCCCGGAAGAGGCGAAAAACCTCAATCGCTATCTGCTGAGCGGGGGCTTTCTGCATATCGATGATAATTATGGCATGGAACCCTACCTGATCAAGGAGCTGGACAAGGTGTTCCCGGATAAGGAATTGCAGGAACTCGGGGCCGATCATCCTATTTTTGATCAACCCTATAAATTTCCACAAGGACTGCCAAAGATACATGAACATGACGGGAAACGTCCGCAGGCACTGGGACTCTTCCACGAGGGCAGGCTTGTGCTGCTCTTCACCTACGAATCCGACCTGGGGAATGGCTGGGAGGATAAAGGGGTGCACAACGATCCCGAAGAGGTCCGCACCAAGGCCCTACGGATGGGCGCCAATATAATATCCTATGTTTTTAAAAACTGAACCAGAAAATCAATGCCCGTCTTTCCCTAATATACCGCTAAAAGCAGCTGCAAAAAGAGATTTTATACGGAGGGAAAAATCATAAAACATATTATTAAAAACCTATAGTTTAACTTTGAATAGACATATATTAAATACTGGTGTACAATACTTTATAAATAAAAATTTGAAGACTGACATCATGTCAGTCGTTCTAAAAGGGCACGGATTTCCGGGAGTGGAGAGCAAGGAACTCGTACAGCAGATCGAAGCCAAGGAAAAGTGCCGGGAAAAATTGCCCACCTGGTTTAATACGCCTGGTATCTACTACCCCAATAGGCTAAATATCGAGCAGACTTCCTCAGAAATTACGGCCCAATATAAAGTGGGGATCGTTACTGGAAATTCGCTCTTGGACCTTACGGGGGGATTGGGGGTGGACAGTTATTTTTTCAGCCATAAAATAGCGCGGGTGGTCCATTGTGAAATCGACCCCGATCTGGCCGAAATCGCAAAACATAATTTTAGGGTTCTGGGCAGGACGAACATTGACACCCATGTGGGGGACGGACTTGCCCATCTCTTCCGATCGCGCCCCAAACCCGATTGGATATTTATAGATCCATCAAGACGGCACAATGCCAAGGGTAAGGTGTTTTTATTGTCGGATTGCCTACCCAACGTTCCCGAAAATCTAGATCTTATTTTAGGGGGGGCCGGCCATATCATGATCAAAACTTCCCCACTTTTGGACATTTCCGCAGGGTTAAAGGAATTGAGGTCCGTTAAGGAAGTTTATATCCTATCCGTGAAGAACGAGGTAAAGGAATTACTTTGGATACTTCGTTCGGGGCAGCAAGGGGAAATAGCGATCAAAACCACCAATCTCCTCCCTTCGGGGGAAGAAGTGTTTAATTTTTTTATGTCGGATGAAAAACGGGCCATCCCCCATTATTCCGCTCCCCTCGCCTATCTGTACGAACCCAATTCCGCTATTTTAAAGTCGGGTGCATTTAAACTTATCGGTGCAAGATACGGGCTTCATAAACTGCATGAGCATTCCCATCTCTACACAGGGGATGCCCCTATATCCTTTCCGGGAAGGCGGTTTAAAATAGAACGGCAACTTCCTTTTAACAAAAAGGCGATTCAAGATCTAGGCATTGCGAAGGCCAATATCACCACCCGGAATTTTCCCCTTCCGGTAGCCGAGATCAAAAAGAGGTTTAAGATCAGGGACGGGGGACCGGACTATTTGTTCTTTACCACGGATAAAAATGGGAAAAGGATTATCCTGAAGTGTTCTAAGGCATAGGAAGAAGAAGTCCTCTCCCGACCAACTTAGGGACAATCCCACTTAAAGTCCGCCACCTTATCCTTGGAGCCTGCCGAAAGGTTATAATGCCACCACTCCGTACGAATGGACCAAAATCCATGGTTTTCCATGGTCTCCTTTAACAATTTTCTATTTTCCAACACGTGTTGGGGCAGGTCCAAATTGTCATGATAGGCCCTTTTCCCGAAAAAATCGA
>DATGQM010000088.1:0-3705 GCA_035304205.1 Arenibacter sp.
AGTATTAGAGATTTAAAAAAGGACATCAATTACGTTTTGGGAGATATTATTGAAGCGGTTTATTTGGTAGAAGGTTCCAATAAACAGGATTCCAAGGAAGGTAGCGCAGTTATTGACGGTGCTATATCTACTTTTGACGAACTGATCGAAAAGGTAAACAAAAAGGATGTGGACGACAGAAAGGCACACCTTAAGGAAGTACGAAAGGAGTTGGAGATCAAAGCTGGTGCTTTAATAGAGCAACTTAATAAAATAGGCTAATCTTCGTTAAAACTATATTAAGTAAAAAAAGCATCCTGACAGGGATGCTTTTTTTATACCTTGTTCTACCCTGACCGCTTCGTTACTGAAGCTATCAGCTACTTTTCGGAGCAGGTTCATTATTGATCGGTGGATTTTTGGTCTTCGATATATTTTTTTAACTCCTTGCCATATTTGGAATCGGCCACCTCCGGGCTAAGGGAATTATTGATGGAATCCAGATACTTAATATTGGCATCCGCGACCTCCTTTACCGCAATATAGGGTGCGATATACGAATCGGCATTGTTCATGGCAAAATTAAGGGCGTAAAGATATCCCCTCTTCAGGTTCCTATCGCTTAACTCCTGTAGCGAATCCATGGCAACGGCGTTTTGGTTCTTTGGATCCAGGCTGCTCTTTATATGCTCTAGGTCTATGGTATTGAACCTGGACATCATCTTTTGGTATTCCTCTAGCTTTTCTTGAGTTTTAGATCCCGTAATCTTGGCGTTCAGGTCGAATGTATTCCAAGAGGTATTTATAACGATATCTCCCGGCTCTCCAAAAAAAGTGATTCGGTCATTAATGTCGTTATTGTCCTTTTTATCCAGGTACAGGTAAAATATTTCGGGACTTTCCAATTCGGTTGTAAAGGAAAAATTCCCGTCCCCTGTGATGTTTAGGGAGTCGATATTGACCAAGGAACTATCCGCAATATGTTGTAGGTACAACGTACCTTTTTTTAGGCCTTTTACATTGCCCGTAACCTTCATGGTATTTTCTGTGGTTCCTCCGCAGGAGGCTATAAAAATGGCGATCAGGGCAGTAATGGTAATTTTCTTCATCGGTTTATATATTGGAGCGCAAATATCATTAAAGTTAGTGGAATTTTAAACTTTTGAGGCAATTTCCATAAGAATGGTGCATAGTATTGCGCCCCCTGTTCCTATTACATACCCAAAAACCGCCAATAGGACGCCGACCGAGGCCAGGGATGGATGGAATTCGGCGGCTACCACAGGTGCCGATGCCGCTCCCCCTATATTGGCCTGACTCCCTACGGCAAGGAAGAAATAAGGTGCCTTTATTAATTTGGCTACTAGGATGAGAAGTCCGGCATGAATACTGATCCATATAAACCCGATTACCATCAGGCCCGGGTTCTCCAGTATCATGCCCAGGTCCATTTTCATGCCTATGGTAGCGACCAAAATATAGATAAAAACGCTTCCTAATTTACTTGCTCCGGCGCCCTCATAGTTCTTTGCCTTCGTAAAGGATAATACAATTCCCGCTAAGGTAGCAATGACCACCATCCAAAAGAAGCTGGATTCCATAAACGATAGGAAGACCTTATTGTTACTGTTGTTTACATATGGGGTTAAAAATGAACTGATATGGTCCCCAAAAAAATGTGCGATCCCGACCGATGTAAATACCAGACAAAGGATTATCATATAGTCGTTTAAAGTAGGTACCCTGGTAATTTTTTCAGAAAATTCGGAAACGGTTATTTTTAATTTTTCTATGGCAGAAGTATCCGCCTTTAGCCATTTATCGATTTTTTTGGTCTTCCCGACCCCTAGAAGTAGTAAGGCCATCCAAACGTTGGCCACTACAATATCAACTAGGACCATTCCCCCATATTTTTCGGGATTATACTGGTATATCTCCAGCATGGCCGCCTGATTGGCACCCCCGCCGATCCAACTGCCCGCAAGGGTGGCCAAGCCCCTCCATATAGCATCAAAGTCGTTTCCCCCCACCGTTTCGGGAGAGAAAATGGAAACGATCAAAATGGCTATGGGACCTCCGATAATCACGCCCAAAGTCCCCGTCAAAAACATGATCAGGGCCTTGGATCCCAAGTTCGCTATGGCTTTTAGGTCGATGCTCAAGGTCATTAGGATCAAAGCGGCAGGTAATAGATATCTGCTGGCCATAAAATATAGGTTGGACGTCTCATCGGAAATCAAGCCACTACTCGCCAATATAGAGGGAAGGAGGTAGCACATGAGAACGGCAGGGACAAAATTGTAGAATTTACCCCAAAAACCGGTTTTTAGGGAAGAAGTATGGAAAACGAATCCCAAACAAAGGGCTAGAAGTCCAAAAACGATGGTATCGTTGGTAATTAATGGGTCGGTCATAAAGCGCTAAATTCTATTTTTCCAAATATAATCAAATAATAATATGCTTGTTTAGATAATGGGCGACCCCGTCCTCCGTATTGTTCAGGGTTATGGCCTTGGCTATTGATTTAACCTCCTCCCTGGCGTTTCCTACCGCAACCCCGAATCCCACATTTTTTAGCAGCTCCAGATCATTATAATTATCCCCGAATGCAAGTATATTTTTCAAACTTTCATTCCTTTGCAACAAAAGGGAGATCGCCGTCAGTTTGGATACTGAAAGGGGGGCAATTTCGATCAAGGTGTCGTTGGAGCGGTAGATGTTCAAAGTGTTGGAAAAGGTATCCGATAAAAGGGAGAAAAAAATATCCATACTTTTCCGCTTGCCCATCAGCATAATTTTATGGCCGCCTATGCCTCTTGCCCGCCAATCTGCCAATGTTGTTTCCGTAGGCCTATAGGAAGGAAGGGCCTTGGTGTATTTTATTTCTTTTTGTATCCGTGCCGAATCTATTTCCACATACCATTCATCCCCGGAATAGAGGCCCAGCTGGATATCCATTTTAATGGCCATTTCATTTATGGACATTATGTTATTTATGTCGATATATGTCGAGCTCACCTCTTCCTTCCCGTTCAGGACCAAGGCTCCGTTATAACATATGATCGGTTGGTTTTCAATGCCCAGCTCCTTTTGGATATAGGTCATGGATCTTGGCATTCTGGCAGAGGCCAGGATAATCCGCATATGGTTCCTTATCCTTTTTATTTCGTTGATGGTATAATCGGATACGTTGTCCTTATAGGTCAATAAGGTCCCATCCAGATCGGAGCATAGTATGTTGAGATCCATAGTAACGGTGCCACGGGCTTTAAAATTTATTTGGGCCCAAAAGTAAGGAAAGGGATTATAATGTAGCAATGTATTAATGTAACAATGTACCAATGTATCAATTTAGGGATTTGGAAATGGGATTAATGTACTAATGTAACAATGTGATGATGTTGTGAGGGAAGGATGGTAAATATTGGATCATAGGATAAAACGGGGAGGTTTATTTTTGGAAATCAAGGTAATAAGTTAAAGAGTAAAAAAGCTAAAAAAGAAATTCATGTCCGGGGATGATCTAGGTGTCTACCGTGATGACAATTACCATTGTAATGCAATTGTGGTATTAAAATTGCTTTATATTAGTAGAGATTTAATTAATTTAAATACAGAAAACATGAAAATTGTAAAAGATATTACTGGAGGATAAATAATGCCATTAATTTAAAATATTAGAAGGAAGGGTGTCCGATTTTATTTTGGATACCTTATCTTTTATTA
>DATGQM010000089.1:0-3481 GCA_035304205.1 Arenibacter sp.
TAACTTGGCTCAGTTGGGAAGAGGCCGTAAAACTTGCGGAAACCGAAAAGGATCCAAAAAAAATCTTTGTGGATGTTTACACCGATTGGTGCGGATGGTGCAAGAAAATGGACAAGGACACTTTTCAGGACCCAAAAGTCGCCGAATACATGTCCAAAACCTATTATATGGTAAAGCTGGACGGGGAAGGAAAGGAACCGATCGAATTTAAGGGCAAGACCTTTAAGTTTGTTCCCTCTGGACGGAATGGATATCACGAATTTGCCGCTGCCCTGATGCAGGGAAAAATGAGCTATCCCACTACCATCTTTTTGGATGAAAATTTAAATATGTTATCCCCGGTCCCCGGTTATCAAAAACCAGGTCCCTTTTTAAAGATCGCAAAGTATTTTGGCGATAATATCCATAAGGAAAAGGACTGGAATACCTATGATAGCGATGGTAAATAGGGTCTTAATAGCACTCGTCCAATGTTATCAAAATAAAAAAGACCTGTTCAGGTCTTTTTTATTTTATTGAATTAATGTATCCATTATCTACTATAATTAGGGGATTCCTTGGTAATCGTTACATCGTGCGGATGGCTTTCGTTGATACCGCTTGCCGTTATTTTTACGAATCTTCCCGTTTCCTGTAGGGTGGCAATATCCTTGGCCCCGCAATAGCCCATCCCGGCCCGCAGCCCGCCGATAAACTGATGGATACTTTCATATAGATCTCCTTTATAGGGCACTCGCCCGACGATTCCTTCGGGGACCAATTTTTTAATATCGTCCTCAACATCCTGGAAGTAACGGTCCTTGCTTCCTTCTCTCATGGCCTCTACCGACCCCATTCCCCGATATGCCTTATATTTTCGTCCCTCATATATTATGGTCTCTCCCGGGGATTCCTTGGTTCCTGCCAAGAGGGAGCCCAACATTACAGTATCCGCACCTGCTGCCAAAGCTTTTGGTATATCGCCGGTATAACGGATTCCTCCATCCGCGATCACAGGTACTCCACTGCCCTTGATCGCCGCGGCTACTTCCAGAACGGCCGAAAATTGTGGAAAACCTACTCCCGCCACCACCCGGGTGGTACAGATAGAGCCCGGACCTATTCCTACCTTTAGGGCATCGGCACCTGCCGCTACTAAATATTTTGCGGCTTCCGCCGTAGCAATATTACCAACGATCACCTCCAGATCAGGGAATTTCTTCTTCACCGCCTGCAATACCGTGACCACGCCCTTGGTATGTCCGTGGGCCGTATCGATCACTATGGCATCTACCCCGGCATTCACCAAGGCTTCCGCCCTATCTACGGCATCCCCTGTGACCCCGATCGCCGCGGCCACCCGCAAGCGTCCATATTGATCTTTATTGGCAGTTGGTTTTTGGGTCAATTTTGTTATATCCCGGAAAGTAATCAATCCGACCAGCTTATAATCCTTATCCACCACTGGCAATTTCTCGATCTTATATTCCTGCAAGATATCCTCTGCCTGTTCCAAGGAAGTCCCCTCACTGGCCGTTACCAGGTCCTGGGAGGTCATTACCTCGGCAATAGGCCGTTCCCCATCCTTTTCAAAACGCAGGTCCCTATTGGTTACGATACCGATCAATCTACCATCATCGGCTACGATAGGGATGCCCCCTATACTATATTCTTTCATAGAAGCCTTGGCATCCTTTACCCTTGAACTTAAGGGCAGGGTTACCGGATCCAAGATCATTCCGCTTTCCGCCCGCTTTACCCGGCGCACCTTATGGGCTTGCTCCTCAATGGTCATATTTTTGTGCAGGACCCCTATCCCCCCTTCCTGGGCCATAGCTATTGCCATGCGCGCTTCCGTTATAGTATCCATAGCGGCGGAAACAATAGGCACGTTGATGGTGATATTTCTTGTGAATTTCGTTTGAATGTTGACTTCCCGGGGGAGGACCTCGGAAAAAGCAGGCACTAACAGTACATCATCGTAAGTAAGACCTTCTCCAACAATTTTTTGTAGATGGGAATTCATAGCAATTAAAGATTAATTGCGTGCAAATATACAACATAAAGGGGAAAAAAGAATCGGATATACCCTTAAATCGTTCTTACTGGCTTTTGAATGAGTTGATAAAGCACAATAATTACCGAAATACCGAAGCTGGAAGTCATTAAAAAACCGGATACCATCACCACATATTTCATCCATAATAGACCCGACCACATAAGATAGATCCCCCCGAAAGTAAAGATCACGGATAGTAAGGGCTCTATGGTCAGGAACATTTTTAAGCGGTGCGGTATCTTGGTCATCCAGACCAGGATGCCCAAAAGAAAGAAGATAAGCGACATGGATAGTATGTGGGTATGGACAATGGTCAACATCTCCCTTTCCCCTTTCTTGAACTTCATTACTTCCGCCTCCATGTCTTCCTCGTTCCCCAGATAATTTTCCACTAGGCCCGAAGAGGAGGTTGCCGTGGTTTGGGAAACAAATAAAAGTCCCGTAGAAAATCCGACACTCAAGACCAGTACAAACGTCCCTATAAACCATTTAATGCCCCTTGGTAATTTTAACAATAACCCGTCATAGTCCATAATAAAAGTTTTTTTGCCGAAGCCTCCCCTGCCCCATCGAATATCGGTGAAATGTTTTAGGGCGTACCCAAATAGGATTGTTTTAATCGACTGGGAGACGAATGCAAATATAAACGCTGGAATCGTTTTTCCTGTTTTTATTTAAATTAAATCTAAATAATATTGGAGATTTTAACATTTGCACTTCGTCAAAACTTAACGATATATGGAAAACAGGTCGCTTGCTTTATTGAAGGCCGCTTCAAAAGCCATCCAGTTTACATTGGTATCCTGTTTTTCCTTCGTAAAATAGGAGAGGATCTTTTCGGTAGGCATATTGCCCGTAAGTTCGTCCGTGGCCATAGGGCAGCCGCCAAAACCCTGTATGGCCCCATCAAACCTACGGCAACCCGCCATATAGGCCGCATCTACCTTTTCATGCCACTTGGTAGGAACGGTATGTAGGTGTGCACCAAATTCGATTTCGGGAAATTTTGGGATCAGATTGGAAAACAAATAATCGATCACTTCCGGGGTGGAGGTACCAACGGTATCGGATAGGGATAATATCCCCACCCCCATATCGGCCAATTTCCCTGTCCATTCCCCAACCACTTCCTCGCTCCATGGGTCCCCATAGGGGTTTCCAAAACCCATGGAGATATAGGTCACTACCTCCTTGCCCGTACCGTTCGCGATCTTTAATATTTCCCTTAAGGTTTCTACGGATTGTGCAATGGTCTTATGGGTATTCCGCATCTGAAAGTTCTCGGATATGGAAAAGGGATATCCCATATAATGGATAGCGGCATGCTTTGCGGCCTCCTCCGCCCCTCTTACATTGGCCACAATGGCCAACAATTTGCTCCGGGTCCGGGAAAGGTCCAGCTGCCCCAGGACTTCAGAAGTATCCGCCATTTGCGGAATGGCC
>DATGQM010000090.1:0-2574 GCA_035304205.1 Arenibacter sp.
GCATACAGCCTAAAGCATATAGCCAATAGCATAAAACTAAAAAGAGCCTGTCTTTTGGGACGAGGCTCTTTTACGAGAACACTATATGAAAATGAAAAAATTATTATTTCGTTAATTATACCTCTAAAGTAAGCTCCTTCCTTCAGTTTGGTAAATTAATGTTGTGAAGTCTTAAAATATAGTGGTGTAATGGGCGAATCCTGTTGTTTCACAAAATAAAGTTATATATATATGGCATTTAAAAAGATACACCCCCTACTACAAGAAGCTTTGGATCGACTTGGTTTTACGGAACCCCTCCCTTTTCAAAAAGAACTGTTGCCCAAGATCAAGGGCGGGGCCAGTGTTTTTGGAATAGCCCCGGAGGGTGCGGGGAAAACGAATGCCATCATTATGGGCACCCTCCAAAAATTAGATTGTGCCGCCTTCGAGGATGCGCCCAGGGCCTTGATATTTGTTCAGGATAAAGCTGCCGCCCTGACCTTGGAAGCGGAATTTAAAAAATATACCCTCCGAACGGACCTGCGGGTGTATTCCGTTTATGAGGAACATAATATCGAGGCCCAAAGGAACGAGATCTTTGAAGGGGTGGATATCGTTATTGCCACTCCCAAAAGATTGAACAGGATTTTTTATTTGAACGGTATCAATTTAGGAAAACTCAAATTGTTTATCGTTGAGGATTCGGAGTTCCTATCCAAGGCAAAAGTCTTTTCCGACCTTATCCGTACCCCTCAGAGCTTAGATCGTTGCCAGTATCTGGTCTTCTCCACCACCTTTGATGAGCGGATGGAACGGATGCAGGAATTGTTCATGGCCAATGCACAGATCGTAGGAGTTTAGTATTGAGTGTTGGGAAAAATGTAGGATAGGGATGGTCGATCTATTATCTTTATCACAACCAAATATATAACACCATAAAAACGGTATGAACAAAAAAATCGTGGCCCTAATTGTCCTCCTACTGATCACCTTCCCTGGTTTTGGGCAGGATGTCCATTTTACCGAATCCTTATTTTCTACCTATGACAGCTACCGGGAATCTTCGCTGGATAACCGTAGGATAAAACATAGGGATTTGCAGCCCCTGATCAAAAAGCTATCGGAAAATCCACAGTTTCAAGTGAATAAGGTAGGGGAGTCCATAGAGGGCAGGGACCTTTCCCTTATCAGCATAGGAAACGGGGATACGGATGTGTTTCTATGGTCACAGATGCACGGGGACGAGCCTACGGCCACCCAGGCCATATTCGACCTTTGCAATTTTTTGGGCAGTAGCGATTTTATGACGGAAAAAGAGGAAATATTTAAAAAGTTGAAATTGCATTTCCTTCCCATGCTCAATCCGGACGGTGCCCAAATTTTTCAAAGGAGAAATGCATTGGGTATCGATATAAATCGGGATGCCCTTATGTTACAATCCCCCGAAGGGCGGACCTTAAAAAGGGTACGCGATAGTTTACAGGCCGATTTCGGTTTTAACCTGCACGATCAAAGTACCTATTACAATGCGGAACGGACCGACAAACCGGCCACCATATCCTATCTGGCACCTGCCTTCAATTATGAAAAGGATATCAATACGGTCCGATCTAACGCCATGAAGGTCATCGTATTTATGAACCAGATCCTTCAAGATTACGCGCCGGGCCAAGTGGGGCGTTATAATGATGATTTTGAGCCCAGGGCTTTCGGGGACAATATCCAGAAATGGGGTACCAGTGCCATCCTGATAGAATCCGGAGGGTACAAGGACGATACCGAGAAGCAATACATCAGAAAACTAAATTACGTATCCATCCTGTCGGCCATTTATACTATTGCCAAAGGAAATTATAAGGATATTCCCATCTCCGAATATGAGAAGATCCCGGAAAACGATCGTAAATTATTCGACCTAAAACTTGAGGGGCTGACCTATAATTTATTGGACAAAAGCTATATTCTGGATGTGGGGATCCACAGGTTGGAAGTGGATGGGCCCTCGCACAACACCTTTTATTACAACAGTAGGATCGTGGATCAGGGCGATCTCTCTACTTTTTACGGTTATGAGACCATGGACGGGGAAGGTTATACCATCAGGCCTGGAATGGTATATCCCGAAATAATGCCCGATCTTGCCGCAGTATCCAAACTAAAGGTCTTAGACCTATTGAAGTCCGGCTATACCTATATCAGGGTAGAAAATATAGCTAAGGAAAAACATGCCATCAACCTGCCTATAAATGTAATAGGGAGCAACCAAAAAGCCCCTAAGTCTAAATTGCAGATAGGTGTCAACCCCAATTTTCTTTTGGAAAAGAACGGAAAGAATGAATTTGCGGTCATAAATGGATTTCTGCTCGACTTAAAGTCGGGCGAAGGAAATTTTAAAAATGCCCTGATCCTAAAATAATACTCAAAGAAAATGTACCGCTAGCGGCTATAACCATAAATCACAAAAATAAATTGTAAGCTTGTTGAATTTTAAAAGCGATTCTTTTTTAAACCAAACACCATGAACAGACCGATTAAATTATTTTTTTGCCTCTTTCTAATAGGATTTCAATTTTTAACGGCCCAGGACAGAAA
>DATGQM010000091.1:0-5881 GCA_035304205.1 Arenibacter sp.
GTCTGCTTGGATTCTTCGGCGACTATACCATGGGCCTGCTCTATACAACGATCACATATGTGGGCATCCAAGCCCGCGATCAATAAATTGGTCTCGGGTTTTTTTCTTCCACAAAAGGAGCATTCTAAATTTTCTTTTGCCATATCCTTAATATCACTTTCAATTTTAGGGCCTGTAATAAAATAAATTCGTTTTTTGGTCCGAATTGATCTGGGGTCGTGCAGGCCATAATTTAATTAGTCCGGGATTGGTCGTCCCTATTCGCGTTCCCTTACTAGGATTTCATCGATCATACCATATTTCATGGCCTCGCCCGCTTTCATCCAATAATCCCTATCGCTGTCCTCGTTGACCTTTTCAAGGGTCTGTCCGGAATGCTTTGCAATTATTGCGTAGAGTTCTCCCTTTAATTTCAGAATTTCGCGGGCGGTAATCTCTATATCGCTAGCTTGGCCCTGTGCGCCTCCCATCGGTTGGTGGATCATTACCCTGGAATGGGTAAGTCCGCTCCTTTTGCCTTTTTCGCCCGCACATAATAGCACGGCGCTCATAGAGGCGGCCATACCGGTACAGATGGTGGCCACATCCGGCTTTATGAATTGCATCGTATCATATATGCCCAATCCGGCATATACGCTCCCTCCGGGGGAATTAATGTAGATCTGGATATCCTTGGATGCATCGGTGCTTTCCAAAAATAATAATTGTGCCTGTATGATATTAGCTACCTGATCATTGATCCCCGTACCCATAAAAATAATCCTATCCATCATCAATCTTGAAAAAACATCCATTGCGACAGCATTTAGCTGTCTTTCCTCTATAATGTTGGGCGTTAGGTTGGTGGGATACATGCTGCTTAAAATAGTATCATAGTACATGCTATTTATTCCTTGGTGCTTAATAGCATAGCTCTTGAATTCTTTCCCGTAATCCATATTGTATTAGATGTTTTATAAGATAAAAAAAGTGCCGAAGATATGCTTTTCGACACTGTAAATATACTTATTTTTCACGAAACTTGTTGTGGGTGCCTGTTAATGAACCGCCAAATATTCTAGGGACCGGGCCTATAGTGTTTGGCCTTTGACCTGGGAGGCACAAAAATCGGCCTACCCGTACACCTCTTTTACGAAGTCCTCAAAAGTAACCTCTTTGGGCTTTAGATTGGCCTTTTCCTTGTAAAGGGTCAATAATTTTTGGCTCATGAGTTGCTCGGACAATCTTTTGACCTCCTCTTGGTTGGAGAGTACCCTGGCCGCGATATTGTCCAATTCCTCCTCTGTGGAATCCAGGCGCCCAAACTGGGCCATTTGCTGCTTTATAAAGCCTTTGGCGAAATCCTTGAGTTCATCGAACTGTATCTGGACATTGTTTTCCTGGATGATCTTTCCTTCGATCAATTGGTACCGCAATCCTTTTTCCGATTTTTCAAACTCTTCGTTGGCCTCTTGTTCGGTCAATACTTTTTCTCCCGTGGTCCTTATCCATTTGGTCAGAAATTCCGTGGGCAGTTGAAACTTGGTATTTTCAATAAAATACTCGGTAACGTCGTTCAGCAATTTTTGGTCGGACTGTTGTTCGAACTGTTTCTCGGAATCTTCCTTTATCCTGTCCCTTAGCTCCTGCTCCGAAGTGATGACATCCTTTCCGAATAATTTATCGAAAAGTTCCTGGTCCAATTTTGCGGGTTCTTTCTCATTGATCTCCTCAATGGTAAAGTCGACCTCGATATCCAGATCTTTGGCTTTGTCGCTCTCCATTCCCAATACGCTGCCCAACAGGTAGTCTTCCTTAAAAAGACCTTTGGTGTTCAGGGTGGCCGTTTCCCCTACTTTTTTGCCCAAAAGGCTTTCCAGGGCCTTCTTGCTTTTTATTTGTTCGATCTCGATCAGGGTCTTGTTGTCAATTTCCTCCGTTTCGTTCCTGAATACCCCGTTTACTTCGTCCTTTTTGCCGATCTCGGTCTTGTTGATCAATTTCCCATATTGCTTCTGTAAGCGCTCTACCTGCTCGTCGATCATTTTTTTGTCGGTTACGATCTTGTAGTGCGTTATGGCGTTTTTGGTTTTCAGGTCTACCTCGAAACTAGGGGCAAGGCCCAATTCGAATTCAAAGGCGAGTTCCTCGGAATCCCAATTAAAATTGTCCTGCTGCTTTGGCAAGGGGTTGCCCAGTACATCCAACTTTTCCTCTGTCAGGTATTTGTTGAGGTTGTCCTGTAAAAGTTTGTTTACCTCATCTACTAAAACCGCTTTTCCGTATTGTTTTTTGATCAGTCCCATTGGCACCTGGCCTTTTCTGAAACCGGGAATATTTGCCTGCTTCCTGTAGTCCTTTAAAATTGTTTCTACCTTGTCATGATAGTCCTCCTTGGTTACCGAAACCTTTACTACTGCATTTAATTCGTCGATCTGCTCTTTGGTGATATTCATTTGATGTCTGTATTTTGCTAAAATAAAATGGATGCAAAAGTACTACATTTTATAATCCCTGACAAGTTTTTGAATTACTGGATTTTCAAAAAGGTATCTTAAAGTTTTTTATCGTCCCTTAGGAATGAGAACAATATGGATTGTAGAAAGGAAAGTAACAGGCTAAATAACAGTGCCCACCATATATTGTCTATATGGAAACCGCTTACGATATTCGATGCCAAGAGGATGATTACGGCATTGATGATCAATAAAAACAGACCTAGTGTCAGGATGGTGACCGGCAGTGTCAGAATGATCAGCACGGGTTTTACGATAAGGTTCAGCAGGCTAAGGACAATGGCCACTATAATGGCGGTGAGATAGCTTTCTACGCCGACACCAGGTAAAATATAAGCTAATATTATAACGGCAATAGCGGTAATGAGTATCCTTAAAATTAGGTTCATAATCTGTGTTTTTTTTGGTTTAACAATTGTTCTTTCGTGGTCAATGGCTCCTAATAATGTTAAAAGTAAACAATTATTTTGATCGATGGATTTCAAAATTTAACAAATTCATGGAAATAGGGGTAGGGCCTATGTCATTCCTTAATAAACGAAATGGATTTCTCAAAAAACAAAGAGGGATTTTCGGCATGGAGCCAGTGGCCCGCTTTTTCGATCGTTACGAGTTCGGCCTTGGGAAAGTGTTTTTTTATTTCGGGGAGATCGCCGTCGGAAATATATTCCGATCTACCTCCCCTTAAAAAAAGGACGGGCCCTGCATAGGAATCCATTGCTCCAATGTTTTCCCCTACTTCTTCCATCTTTTGGCTTAGGACCCCCAGGTTGAAACGAAAATCCAATACCCCTTTTTCCGCCCAATATAGATTCTTGAGCAGGAATTGGCGAACGGCCAAATTATTAAGGTGTTTGGATAATTGTTCCTCGGCCTCTTTCCGGGAAGTAATGTTTCGGATGTCTATGGCGTTTAGGCCATTTATAATATCCTGGTGGTGCGGGGGGTAGGACCTGGGGGCGATATCGGCAACCAAAAGTTTAGAGACCAGCTGCGGATGTTTGCACGCCAGGAGCATGGCTACCTTTCCGCCCATGGAATGGCCAAGGACAATGGCTCTTGGAATTTTATGGTGCGCCATATAGCGTTGGGTATCCCAGGTCATCACCTCATAATCAAAAGAGTCCGAATGAAAGCTACGGCCGTGGTTGCGCTGATCGATCAAATGCACCTCAAATCCTTCGTCGGCATATTTGGTGCCCATGGACTTCCAGTTGTCCGACATCCCCAAAAACCCGTGAAGGATTAAAATGGGAGTTCCCTTTCCTATAATATTGGAATGTAATATCTCCATTATTTCAGTTTATTCAGGTACATATTGATTACGTTCTCGAGTCCCAGATAAAGCGATTCGCAGATCAGGGCATGGCCTATGGATACTTCTAACAGATGGGGGATATTTTCCTTGAAAAATCGGATATTGTCCAGGCTCAGGTCGTGCCCGGCATTGATTCCCATCCCAAGTTGATGGCCTATTTTTGCGGCCTCTGCAAAAGTTTTCGCTTTATTTTTGTTGCCCTGGGCATAATCTACGGCATAACTCTCGGTGTACAGCTCTATGCGATCCGTACCTGTCCCGGCCGCTCCCTCTATCATTTTAAGGTCTGGGTCCACAAAAATGGAAGTTCGTATCCCATTGCTATTAAATGTCTGTATTACTTCCCTTAAAAAATCCCTGTTCATCAAGGTATCCCAGCCCGCATTGGAGGTAATGGCATCCACGGCATCGGGGACCAGGGTTACCTGGGTAGGTTTTAGCTCCAGAACGAGGTCGATGAATTTGGGTGTAGGATTTCCTTCTATATTGAATTCGGTAACGACCAATTTTTTTAGGTCCCTGGCATCCTGATAGGTAATATGCCGTTCGTCCGGCCTGGGATGTATGGTTATGCCTTGTGCGCCAAAACCCTCTATGTCCCTGGCCACTTTTAACAGATCGGGAACATTTCCCCCCCGGGCATTTCTTAATGTTGCAATTTTATTTACGTTAACGCTAAGCTTTGTCATGATTACTTGGTATGTTTAAAGGACAAAAATACGAATTAGGCATGCCTTTTGTTATATTATCGGGAAAGAATTGTCCGGTCCCTTATATAACGGCAATCCCGTTGTTTGGACGATAAAGAACGACCTTCCTTTTCCGAATAATACTTGGGCCTATTTTGGCACTGGGATTTTTATTAGTAATTTGCGTTATAATACCTAAAAGGATATGCATATTCAAGACAGCATTATTACCACCCTTCCTGTTTTTAAATTGGGGGATCCCTTAAAAAAAGTAATACAATTCTTTAAAAGTGCCACCTATTCGCATATTGCGGTGATGGATGGGGAGGTCTTTGTGGGGGTTTTGGAGAAAAATGACCTGGATAATTTCGAGGCCGATAAAAGGGTGGAGGAATACAGGTATCAATTGGCGACTTTTTTTGTAAGGAAGGATACATCCTGGTTGGACGTTTTGGAGACCTTCTCCAAAAACGAGGCCAATCTGTTGCCGGTAATCAATGAAGAGGGGCGGGTCATGGGCTACTATGACCTAATGGAAGTGGTAAATCAATTTATGGATGTCCCGTTTTTTACGGAACCTGGGGGGATATTGGTACTGGCCAAGGGCATAAAGGATTATTCGTTCAGCGAGATCGCCCAGATCGTTGAAAGCAACAATATAAAGTTGATCGGGGGTTTTGTGACCGATATTAGAAACGATGTGATCCAGATTACGATCAAGATAGGAAGTTCGCATTTAAACGATGTGATACAATCCTTTAGGAGATATAACTACACCATTCTCTATGGGGATCAGGATGATCGGTTTATGGAAAATTTAAAACAGAGATCCGAATATTTGGATAAATACCTTAACGTGTAAACCCTATGAAGGTAGCCATTTACGGACGAGCTATACAGGATAGTGCGTTGGATTATGTATTGGAGCTGATAGGGGAACTCCATAACGAAAATGCAAGTATCCATTTTGAGGAACTGTTCTATACGTTTATTGCCGCTAGGCGCAACGTGGCGGAATTCCCTACGTTTACCGAATCCATTGGGCTGGATGCTTCCTTTGATATGTTCGTTAGCTTCGGGGGCGATGGTACTATATTACGGGCGATCACCTATGTGCGCGATCTGGGCATCCCCATAGTAGGGGTCAATACCGGGCGATTGGGATTCCTGTCCACCTTTAAGAAGGAGGAAGTGCGGAAAGTGGTCCAGGAATTTATGGCGGGAGCCTATTCCATTGAGGAACGAAGTCTGTTGGAGGTGGCCCCCAGTTCGGATATACCCGAATTTAAGGCACTGAACTTCGCTTTGAACGAAATTGCCGTTAGTAGAAAGGACACCTCGTCCATGATAACCGTGGAGACCTATTTGAACGATGAATA
>DATGQM010000092.1:0-4749 GCA_035304205.1 Arenibacter sp.
GTTAGTGGTCGCGGCAACAACTTTCTGTATGTCCACCCCAAAGCGGACCAACAAATGGCCCTGCAGATTATCCTAAATGCCAAGACTGCCAAAATATCGGCCTGTAATGCGCTGGACAAGGTGTTGATAGATGCCGATCTACCCAATAAAGCGGCCTTCATAGCGGATCTGGTCGAACAATTAAGGGAGCAAAAAGTAGAAATCCTCGTCGACGAAAGCCTTGGCGGGCTACAAAATACTTCCTTGGTTACGGGGGACAGCAGTTGGTTCGAAGAATTCCTGGACTATAAGATACTATTGGGGGAAGTCCGGGATCGGGAAGAGGCCATCAATAAGATCAATACGTATGGGGGCGGACATTCCGCCGTTATCGTTACCGGGGAAGAGGAGACGGCTACATTTTTCATGAATGCTGTGGACGCCGCTGCCGTATACCATAACGCATCTACCCGCTTTACCGATGGGGGCCAGTTTGGCCTGGGGGGCGAATTGGCTATCAGTACGGACAAGTTACACCAACGGGGACCCATAGGGCTACAGCATCTGGTCACCAATAAATGGCATATAAAAGGCGGGGGCCAAATACGATAACCCTTTCAGGGACTTAAGTCCAAAAGCAATACGCATGAAGAAAAAAAGAATATTATTAAAAATAGGATCCAATACGCTCACCAAGGAAACCGACCATATTTCCCGGGGAAAAATTGAGGATATCGGTAGGCAGATCGCTAAATTAAAGGACCAATACGAATTTATAATAGTAAGTTCTGGGGCCATTGCAGCGGCCAAACAGTTCGTGAAATTGGAGCACAACGGACAGGAGATTACCGTTAAACAGGCCCTGGCCTCCATTGGGCAACCCCATTTGATGCGGATATTCCAAGAGAATTTTAGGGAGTTGGGGTTGTTTACCTCCCAATGCCTGTTGTCCTATTCCGATTTTGAAAAAGACGTTTCCAAGGAAAATATCCGAAATACCATAAATGTACTGGTCGCCAATAATTTTATCCCGATCATTAATGAGAACGATACCGTGGCTACCGACGAGATCAAATTTGGGGACAACGATAAATTGGCGGCACTGACCGCCGCCCTGATCAATGCGGACCTATTGATCATTGCTACCAATACGGATGGCATTTACACCAAGGAATCCATAGACAACCATGATCCGCGCACAATCACCCAAGTTCATAGCTTGGCTACCTTGGAAAAAGAGATCAACACTTCGAAGTCGTCCCACGGCACCGGAGGGATGCACTCCAAAATCGAGGCCGCTACCATTGCCCAAAAAGCGAATATAGAAACGTGGATCGTAAATGGGATAAAGGACAATTTCATCATCAATGCCCTAACGGAGAAAATCAACTTTACCACTATAAAATAAATATATGCAACATTATTTATCCCTACAAGACATAGATTCCCTGCCCCAATGGGTAGACGAAGCGAAATCCCTAAAGGCGGCCCCCCAACAATACAAGACTTTGGGAGCCGGCAAGACAATATGTTTATTATTTTTCAATAATAGCTTAAGGACCCGCCTTAGCACCCAAAAAGCCGCAATGAACTTAGGGATGGACGTTATCGTAATGAACTTTGGCAGCGAAGGCTGGGCCTTGGAATATGCGGATGGTTCCATAATGGACCAGGGCACTTCCGAACATATAAAGGAAGCGGCCCAAGTAGTGGCGCAATATTGTGATGTAGTGGCCATTAGGGCATTCGCCTCCTTGACCGACAAGGAACAGGACAAAGCGGAAGTGGTCCTGAACGGTTTTAAAAAATATGCGGGCATTCCCGTAATAAATATGGAAAGTTCGGTGGGACATCCCTTGCAGGCCCTGGCGGATGCTATAACCCTTTCTGAGCACAATACTAAAAAAAGGCCCAAGGTAGTCCTATCCTGGGCACCGCACCCTAAGGCCCTGCCCCATGCGGTGGCCAATTCCTTTGTGGAAATGATGCAGTTACAGGAAGCCGATTTTGTAATTACCCACCCAAAGGGCTACGAATTGGATCCTGCGATTACTAAAAGTTCCACGATCGAATACAATCAGGACAGGGCACTGGAAGATGCCGATTTTGTCTATGTGAAAAATTGGAGCAGTTATGAGGATTATGGCAAGGTATTGAACCAGGATAAAAATTGGACCATGACCGCCAAAAAATTGGGAAAGGCACAATTTATGCACTGTCTGCCCGTGAGGAGAAACGTAGTGGTGGCCGATGAGGTATTGGACGGGGAACGATCCCTAGTTATCCAACAGGCTAACAACAGGACCTATGCGGCACAGATCGTCCTAAAGAAAATATTAGGAACCCTCTAGCCCTCCAAGCAAGAATTCAGGGCGGTCTTAAAGAATTATTTTAAAGCATAAATTTTTGAAATATTGATCATCAATTATATACGTAATATAAAAAATCTAAATTATTGACTTTTTGACTCTTTAGCTCTTTAACTTGAGTTTTCGGAGCAAACTCAATTTTTATCGATAATTAATTATCCCTCCTATAGGGACTTGGCAGCAATTATGAAAGAAAAACTATCCATAATAAAAATTGGGGGGAACGTAATAGAGGACGAAAAGGAACTCCATAAATTCCTGGATAGCTTTGCTGCCATGGAAGGCCTAAAAATATTGGTCCATGGGGGGGGAAAGCTTGCCACACAGATCGCCGACAAATTGGGGATCGAATCCCAATTGATAGGGGGCAGGCGTATTACGGATGCCGAGAGCCTAAAGGTAATCACTATGGTCTACGGGGGCCTGGCCAACAAAAACATGGTGGCCCAATTACAGGCAAGAAATACCAATGCGATAGGGCTGAGCGGAGCGGACGGGAACACCATCAGGGCCGTAAAACGACCCGTTACCGAAATCGATTATGGCTTTGCTGGCGATGTGGAGGAAGTGAATACCCTTGCGATCGATAAACTATTAAATGCGGGATTTACCCCTGTGTTCTGCGCCATCACCCATAATAAGGAAGGACTGCTGTTGAACACCAATGCCGATACCATTGCCTCGGAAGTGGCCATAGGGATGAGTATGGATTACGATACCACCCTTTACTATTGCTTTGAAAAAAAAGGGGTATTATTGGATATAACCAATGAGGATTCCGTGGTACGCCATTTGGAGCCCCTATACTATCAAGAATTATTAAATAAAAAAATCATAGCGGATGGCATGCTCCCCAAATTGGAGAATTGCTTCCATGCGCTTCATAAAAATGTAGGCAAGGTCTGTATTGGGGATATCGGTATGTTGGACCCCCGGGCTACCTTATATACTACCATTACCCTATAAATTGCCATGAATCAAAAAAAACGAACGGAAAAGGCTATCGAATTACTGCATGAGCTCATCGCCATACAGTCCTTTTCCTCGGAAGAAGATAAGACTGCCGATGCTATTGGAAAGTGGTTTGGCGATTTCAACATCCCATTTAAAAGGGTGAAGAACAATGTATACGCATTCAACAAATACTACGATGCCCAGAAGCCCAACCTGCTATTAAACTCGCACCACGATACCGTAAAACCCAATTCCGCCTATACCAGGGACCCTTACCTCCCCCATGTGGAGGATGGCAAGTTATTTGGTCTGGGGAGCAATGATGCCGGGGGCTGTCTGGTATCCCTGATGGCTACTTTTTCCCATTTTTATGCACAGGAAAATTTAAGCCATAATATCATTATCGTGGCATCGGCAGAGGAAGAGAGCTCGGGACCTAACGGCCTGAACAGTATGTTGCCGCTGCTTCCCGAATTAGCGGTGGCCATTGTAGGCGAACCTACCCTGATGAACCTGGCCATAGCCGAAAAAGGGTTGGTGGTTTTTGATGGGAAGATAAGCGGTACCCCCTCGCACGCCGCCCATCCAAATAACAACAACGCCATTTACAACACCGTGGAAGTCTTGCAATGGTTCCAAAACTATCATTTCCCCAAGGTATCGGAAGTATTGGGCGAGGTAAAATTAACGGTTACCCAGATCAACGGAGGCAGCCAGCACAATGTGGTGCCTGCCCACGTAGACCTGGTAATCGATGTACGGGTAAACGATCGCTATACCAATAAGGAAATTGCGGATATTTTGATCGCGGCTGCACCCTGCGAAGTAACCCCCCGTTCCTTGCGGTTGAATTCCTCCTCTATAGACAAGGACCATCCCTTGGTACGATCGGGTGTGGCATTGGGTAGGGAAACCTATGGTTCGCCCACCCTCTCGGATCAGGCGACCCTTAGCTGCCAGTCCTTAAAACTTGGGCCCGGCGACAGTACCCGTTCCCATTCTGCCGACGAATTTATTTATCTTAGCGAAATAGAGGAGGGAGTAGAGCTGTATATCAAGATTTTGGAAGGGTTCCTTCTTATTAAGTAAGCAGTTGGCAGTCGCAGTTGGCGGTGGGCAGGATTTTGTTCAAGGCAAAAACAAGCTCAAAGTCGGGAGACTTTGCGCAGCAGGCAGTTGCAGTGGGCAGTAGAAGATTAAGATCGATAGGACTTATCGATTTAACTTATAAAAGCGTTAGGCGCCAAGCAGTAAAAGATTGAGGGCATACAGCCTAAAGCATAGCGCATAAAGCCAAAAAAAGGGAAAAATAAATAATAGAAAATGAAACTTTGGGACAAAGGATTTAGCACCGACAAAAAAATAGACCATTTTACGGTAGGGAACGATAGGGAATTGGACCTGTACTTGGCCAAATACGATGTGATCGCCTCCAAGGCGCATGCCA
>DATGQM010000093.1:0-3356 GCA_035304205.1 Arenibacter sp.
ACTTTTTGCGTTTCCTGCGCTTCCTTAAAGGTGGGGGAGCATATACTGCCATCCTCCAAACTTTTGAAGAAATCCGCTACCTGGTGTACAAAGGTGTGCTCATATCCGATACTTAGGCCGGGTACCCACCATTTGTCCATATAGGGCTGATCGCCATCGGTCACATGAATGGATCGCCACCCGCGAACCAAGGATTCATCCCTATGGTCAAAATACTCCAATTTGTTCAGGTCGTGCAGGTCCCATCTAATGGAAGCATGTTCCCCATTGATCTCGAAGGTCTTTAGGGCCTTATGCCCCCTCGCATAACGGGTAGATTCAAAGACCCCTAGGGAGCCATTGTCAAAATGGCAATGGAAAATACAGGCATCGTCTATACCTACTTTTTGGATTTCTCCCGTCCCGGCATGCATCCTTTCCTTGATAAACGTTTCCGTAACCGCGGATACATCCTTGATCCCACCGTTCAACCACATGGCGGTATCTATACAATGTGCCAAAAGGTCCCCGGTTACCCCGGAGCCGGCCGCCTCGTTATCCAAGCGCCAGGTAGCCTCGCCGCCTTGGGGCAGATCGGGATTAATGGTCCAATCTTGGAGAAAATTGGCACGGTAATGGAATATCTTGCCCAATTTACCGGCATCGATAAGTTGTTTGGCCAAGGTAACCGCGGGAACTCTGCGGTAATTGTACCAGACCGTATTTTTTACCCCTGCTTTTTCTACGGCATCAACCATAGGCTGGGCTTCAGCCACCGTTCTGGCCAAAGGTTTTTCACAGAGCACGATCTTTCCGGCCTTGGCAGCAGCTATTGCGATCTCGGCATGCATATTATTGGGGGTACAAATATCTATGGCATCGATATCGTCCCGGGCGATCAACTTTCTCCAATCGGTCTCTATGGATTCATATCCCCATTGATCGGCAAAGGCCTGTACGCGTTCCTTGTTCCTGGCGCATACCGCTTTCAATACGGGGCGATATTCCAGGTCCGGAAAAAAATTGCCCAATCGATTATAGGCATTGGAATGGGTCCTGCCCATAAAACCATATCCGATTAAACCTATTCTTATTATTTTCTTTTCTGCCATTTTTCTTTAATTGCTTATACTTTTAGTGATTAGAAACAAGGTATGGGACAATTTTCCTATTCGGCCTCGTACCATCCGTGCTGTTGGCGTACCTGTATCATTGCCCCAAGGATATCGTTCCATGTTTTTTGCCGCATCATCACTTCGTTCGGGAACATACAACCATCCCAACAGATATGCTTGAATTTCTTGGTCAGTTCCCCATCCTCGTTCCGCAGCCAATACCCGGCATCCTTCACTATATCCAATTTACCATTGGGATCGGTGGCCAAACAGTGCCTGCCCGTCTTATCGTGAGATCCGGTACCATGTACTGTGCCATCATTTTGGGCCACGTGAAAATCGATCGTCCATGGCCTCAAAGCCGCGGTCAGGGTTTTAAGTCCCTCTGTCAGGGCAGCCCTATCCTCCCATTTAAAATCGGCGGGCAATATTCTTTCATCCGGTTTATTATATCCCAAGAGATACATAAGGGTATGTGACATATCTGCCTGAAACCCAATATTGGGGCGATCTACCGCCTCCAAGGTTTCGATCATCGTTTTCCATCCGTGCATTCCGCCCCAGCAAATTTCCCCTTCAGCGGCCAAGGATTCCCCATAATCGGCGGCAATATCACAGGCTTCCCTAAAGGTCTGGGCTATCAATTTGGTATTTCCCACCGGATCGGTGGCCCAACTGCCCGGGTCTACCGAAGAATCTATTCGAATCACCCCATGTGGCCTCACCCCCAAATTTCGGAGTTTCTGTCCTATAATACTGGATTTCCGGACCTGGGTCAGAAATCGATCGCGATCGGCCTTGGTGCCCATTGCCGATCCCCCACCTGTACCGGTCCATACGGGAGCTACGAGACTGCCTATCTCCAGATTTCTCGCCCTTGCCTTGTCCGCCATTCTTTTGATCCCATCGTCGGTAGAATCTATGTCCATATGTGGATCGGACAGAAAAAGATCAAATCCATCAAATTTTACCCCGTTGACCTCTGCCTTCGCAGTAAGATCGATCAGGGTATCCAAGGGAATCGGTGGCTCGGAATCAGGTCCCTTTCCCACTACACCGGGCCACGACGCATTATGTAGTTTGGGGTAGTTGTTTTCTTGCATAAGTATTGATTTTTATTAAATAGTATCGATCGCTTCCCTAGTATTGGGAAAAGATCGTCAAATTAATTCGTCCCGATTAAAACCGATAGGCAATATGAAAAATTCAATCCCATTTATTGTCTTATCGACAATAAATATATCGATAAATTTTGAGGGCCTCGATCGTTTTCTACAAATCTAGGATACTATTCAGTTTAATATTCCCTATATTTTACTAAAAGATGACACTTTATTATCTTACCTTGGGGATTTTTAAATAAAATCAGGAGAATTTATGAGTACCCCCAATATTGAAAAAACGCTCACTAACAAAGAATCCTTTATATATAAGGATTTAGTGGGACCTTTTTTTAATCCGAAATGGCATTTTCATCCCGAATTCCAACTATCCGCTATCGCAGTGGGCAGGGGCACCCGTTTTGTGGGCGACCATGTACATTCCTTTGAGAAGGGGGATCTGGTCATAACTGGTCCCAACCTTCCCCATCTATGGCGAAGTGACGACGTCTATTTTGAAAAGAACAGCAAGCTACGTACCAGGGGCCAGGTAATTTATTTTGATCATGAGCTATTGAGCGAATCCCTTTTGGCCAAGGAAGAATTCTACAATATCAATAAGTTGGTGGAGAACTCGGCCCGGGGTATGGAATTCTATGGTGAAACGAGAATCAGGATCAATAAACTGATGTCGAAAATTTCCCAGCAACGGGGGTTTACGCGAATCATGAAATTATTTGAAATAATAGACATCCTAGCCAATAGCGAGGAGTATACCCTCCTTGCCAGTCCGGGATATGTAAACACCTTTAAAGGGGACGATGCCGAAAAGATGCGTATGGTCTACGAATATGTAATGCGCAATTTTAAGACAAAGATTTCCTTGGAGGAAATTGCCGATATGCTGAATATGACCACTACTTCCTTTTGCAGGTATTTTAAACCCAGGGCCAATAAAACTTTTACTCGCTTTGTAAACGAAATACGGATCGGCCACGCACGAAAATTGCTATTGGAGGACAATTTAAATATTTCCCAGATCAGTTACGAATGCGGGTTCAATGCCCTCTCCAATTTCAATCGGCAGTTTAAGGCCATTGTCAATATGAGCCCCTATGAGTACCGCAAAATATTTTTAAACATCAAGACCAGTATTTCGTAG
>DATGQM010000094.1:0-3554 GCA_035304205.1 Arenibacter sp.
CGGAACCTGGTTCCATTATATTAACGAGAATCCTAACAGCAACTATTACCCCGACACGGACGATCTGGTGACCTTTCGTTACAATATAATGAGCTTGGAAAACGACACGATCTATTCCAGGGAAGAATTAGGGACCATCACCTATAAGGTAGATAAACAGGAACTCTTCCCAGGGTTGAGGAACAGTATAAAACTCTTAAGGGAACACGAAAGTGCTACCTTTTTAATTCCGTCCTCCATGGCTTTTGGGTATCATGGGGACAAAGATAAAATTGGGGTCAATGTCCCGATAAAAACCACCATCACCCTATTGAAAATCGATAAAAATCTAAACTAAATCCACTTAAAATGAAGAAGACCTATTTACTATTGTTCATACTATCCCTTGCATTATCGAGTTGTAAATCCGGTAAGCATGCCGACTTGGGAGACGGTATCTATGCCGATATCAACACCAACAAAGGGGAAATCGTGCTAAAATTGGAATATGAAAAGACACCGTTGACCGTTGCCAACTTTATTTCCCTGGCAGAAGGCAATAGTCCGTTCGTAAGCGATAGCCTTAAAGGAAAAAAATATTATGACAACCTGATCTTTCATCGCGTAATCAAGGATTTCATGATCCAAGGTGGCGACCCTAGCGGTACCGGAAGTGGAAATCCGGGCTATAAGTTCAAGGATGAATTCAACGATTCCTTAAAACACGACAAGGCTGGAATTCTTTCCATGGCCAACGCAGGGCCTACCACCAATGGGAGTCAGTTTTTCATCACCCATAAGGAAACCCCTTTCCTGGATGGCAGGCATACCGTATTTGGTAACGTTGTGGAAGGCATGGATGTGGTGGATTCCATTGCCAATGTAAAGACCGCGGAAGGCGATAGGCCCGTAGATGCCGTTGTAATGAAGTCCGTAGAAATTATCAGGAACGGAAAAGAAGCCAAAGAATTTGATGCCGTTAAGGTAATGGGCGATTATTTTGCCGAAGAGGAGAATAAAGGCAAGGCTATGGAGAAAATGAAAAACGAGCTGGCCACGGAATTCTCGGAAGGGGAATCCAAAGCCAAGGAACTCCCATCCGGACTTAAGATCTACACCCTTAAGGAGGGTGATGGGGAAAAACCAAAAATAGGTCAGAAAGTAAATGTGTTCTATGCGGGATACTTGTCCGATGGGTCTTTATTTGATAGCAACTATGAGGATGTGGCCAATAAATTCGGAGTCTTCAATCCGGCCAGAAAACAAGGCGGAGGCTATGAGGCCATCCCAATGGACTACAGCCCGGAAGCTCGGCTGATCGCAGGATTTAGGGAGGGATTGATGGAAATGAATGTAGGCGACAAAGTCCGCCTGTTTATCCCGTCCCATTTGGGATACGGGGAAGCGGGAGCCGGAAATGTGATTCCCCCCAATGCCAAACTCGTTTTTGATCTGGAAATTACGGGATTGGCGCAGTAGAAGGCAGTAAGCAGTGAACAGTTGGCAGTTGCAGTTTGCAGTGAACAAAAAAGTTCAATGTTCAAGGTTTGATCAGGGCAGGATCTAAGCTCCTCCCCTTAACAAGGGGAGGTGGTTTGCCCGGAGGAGCAAACCGGAGGGGATGTTGCGTGCAGGATCCAAGTTTAAGGTCCAAGGTTTGATCAGGGCAGGATCTAAGCTCCTCCCCTTAACAAGGGGAGGTGGTTTGCCCGGAGGAGCAAACCGGAGGGGATGTTGCGTGCAGGATCCAAGTTCAAGGTCCAAAGTTTGATCAGGGCAGGATTTAAATTCCTCCCTTTAGGGAGGTGGTTTGCCCGGAGGAGCAAACCGGAGGGTGTACATTGATTTATTGCAACATTCTTACATTATCAAAATCACCAATTCTGTGATTTTAGCTGAATGGTGGCCTTAAGGATATCTTTCTGGGAAATCTGCCCCACTAATTTTCCGTTTTCCACGATGGGAAAGCGTCTTCGTTTCTCGGTTAAAAACTTATTGGCCGCATCAAAAATATTCATATTCCCATCGATGGTCCCCACATTCTTGATCATCCGCCCCTCCACATTCAAATTTGAACAGGGCATATTATGGTATCGTTTCTCACTGATGTACTTAATACAGTCCCCTTCAGAAATCATTCCGATCAATTCGCCCCTCTCATTGACCACGGGGCCGCCAGAAATCTTATATCTTAAAAGAGTTATAATAACCTCCTCGACCGACTGTTCCGGCCTAAATGTAATGAGCTCCCTAGTCATATAGTCACACACGCGAAGTGAAATTTCTTTCTCGGGCAATACACTTCTAGGTGCTTGAAAACTTTTGATCGCCATAACTATAACGTTTGCGTTATCCCATAAAGTTAGTGAATTTTTTTTATCCACCTTCAATTCGACCTGATTTTTATTTTGGATATATTACCAACCTAATCATCCATTATCCGCTTCCCGATATTATAACGGTACCCCGCCTATGCAGCCGGAATATTTTTCAGGATATTCAGGATATACTTCCAAAATTTTTGTAGCGAGATGATGCTCGCCCTTTCGTCGGGGGAATGGGCCCCTTTTATGGTGGGTCCAAAACTGATCATATCCATTCCGGGGTAGTTTTGGCCCAAGATCCCACATTCCAGGCCGGCGTGACATGCCACTACCTTGGGCTGTTCCTTAAACAGCCCTATATATTGGGACTGCAATAGCTTTAAAATATCGGAATCCGGATCAGGGTTCCAACCCGGGTAATCCCCGCTAAGGTTTACCCGGTAGCCTGCATTTTTAAAAACCGACTTTAGTCCCGCTGCCAGTTCCATTTTCCCCGTTTCCACCGACGATCGGGTCAAACACGCAATCTTCAGGGATCCATTTTCTACCGACACCTTGGCAATATTATTGGAGGTCTCTACCAGGTCTTCCATGGTTTTGCTCATAGCATATACCCCATTGTGCGCCTTCCCGATAGCCTGCAACAGGGCCGACTGCGCCCCCACCTCCATTACGGTTTGCGGCAGTTTCACCGGCCCTACCGATATTTTTAATTTAGGATCCGTAGCTGCAAATTCCTCCGTTAACTTTTGGGCCCATTCTTTAAACCTATTATTAAAGGTGTCCGCATCGGAAGCCTTTAGGGTTACTATAGCGGTGCTTTCCCTGGGGATCGCATTTCTTAACCCTCCCCCAAGTAGCTCGGAAATCCTGAGGTCAAAATGCGCGGTGCTATTTTCCAATAAAGAATTCATCAGTTTATTGGCGTTGCCCAGCCCTTTGTGGATGTCCATCCCGCTATGCCCGCCCTTAAGTCCTTTTACCCTTATAACAAAGGCGGAGGAATCCGGGGAAACCTCTTCTTCCACATAACTCCCAATGGCCGTAATATCTATCCCGCCCGCACATCCAATATCGATTTCATCATCATCTTCCGTATCTAGGTTCAACAAAATATGGCCTTTCAACAACCCGCCCTTCAAGCCTTTGGCCCCAGTCATACCCGTTTCCTCATCGATCGTAAACAGGGCCTCCAAGGCCGGGTGTGGAATATCGGAACTTTCAAGGATGGCCATGATCGTGGCCACCCCC
>DATGQM010000095.1:0-8777 GCA_035304205.1 Arenibacter sp.
CAGGCCATTGAAAAAGACGGTCTGATTTGGCCAAATGTTAGTGATTTGAACGGTTTTCAGAATGAAGCCGCTTTGATCTATGGGATAGATGCCATACCGGAAAACTTCCTAATAGATGAAAATGGAACAATAATCGCCCGATATTTGAGAGGGGACAAATTAAAGAACAAACTTAAAGAGTTATTCGAAGGAAATAATGGTTCGTAAAACGGTCGAGTTTTGTTCAAACCATATTCGGCTGTGGCTCTTGGCATTTTGCTAAAAGGTCAAACGGTTATGGAGTTATCAAGTTATGGAGCTATGGCTTTTGCCTTTTGGCTTTTGGCTTTTGATTTTGACTTTTGACTTTTGACTTTTGACTTTTGTTGGCATTGGTCTATAAACCCAAGATCCGTAAGGTGGCCTCCCGATTTACTTTTCCGCTCCCGGTCTCCACAAAATTGGGAAGGCTATGGATTTCCTTGGGGATCTCATATTTGGAAAGCGATTTTAAGGTTCGGATCTCTTGATAGATTTGCTCCGAATCGACATTGCCCTCTATCACCAATACCAATTTTTGGCCCAGCAGGGCATCGGAAATTCCTGTCACAAAGAATCTGGATATCAGTAAAGGGGACAATTTTTTCTCTATCTGTTCCGGGATCAATTTTATACCTCCGGAATTTATAATATTATCGTACCTCCCCAACCATAGGAATTCCGAAGGGGAGTTCAGTTGTACCACATCATTGGTCACTATGTTACCATCCATGATTTTTGGAGCCTTTATTACTAGGCAATCCCGGGGGTCCTGCGATAGAACGACATTTGGAAGGGCTTTAAAAGGAAGCTCCAAAGCCAGATTATCCGCAATCCTTTTTACTGCAATATGTGAAACGGTCTCGGTCATCCCATAGGTTTCATAGATATTGGTTGTCCCTCCGCCCGCTCTTAACCTTAATTCGGGGGACAGGGGCGCTCCCCCCACGATCAAAGTCCCTATTCGATGTAAGGAGGTAAGCGAATTTTGTACTTGCAGGGGCACCATAGCACAAAAATCATAATAGCTTCCGGCCGGGATTACCGGTGAGGATGTAGGTTGGATTCCATATAAGTCCCACCCTAGGAACATGGCCCGGACCAGCATCATTTTACCTGCTATAAAATTAGAGGGCAGGCAATGTAATGCTTTGGTACCCGGTCCCATTTTAAAAAATGCACCGGTGGCCAGGGCAGAGTTTATCATATGGTCCTTCTGTAGGAGGATTATTTTCGGGATCCCGGTAGAACCCGATGTACCTACTGTTATGGTAGGAAGGCCATTGAACCAGTCCAGCAAAAAATCCCCTATGGCCCTTTCAAAGTTCGCCCCTTCCTTGATCAGGCTATAGGCCAACTCTTTTAAATTAGGTACATCATAAGTATGTCCGTTGAATTTAAATCGGGGATGGATATTTTTATAGGTCGGCGTCACGATCGTCCACCAGTTGAGCGTTATCCTCACTTTGGCCATTTATAACCAATGGCCCGTTCTTTTGTACGTCCCCCGCTAGACGTTCCTTCCAGTCGGTCCACCCATATTTTTTGGAGAACACAAACAATAATATGGGGTAGATTACCAAAACGGGCACAAACACGTCCCAGCCCAGCTGTGGTTCGGATATATCCCTATACAGGGAATGGGTCTGAAAGGCGGTCCAATCGGCCGTGACCAACAGGGCGGTCATTAAATTATTGGCGGCATGGAAACCGATGGCCAATTCCAACCCTTCGTCCATCAGCGTTAGGATTCCCAAAAAAAATCCGGTGCCGATATAATAGACCATGATACCATAGCCCAATTTTTCCACTTCGGGATTAAAAAGATGCAATATTCCAAATATCAAGGAGGTAATGACCAACGGGATCCATCTTTTACCGGCCATGATACCAATGCCCTGCATAAGGTACCCGCGCATAAAATATTCTTCAAAACTGGTCTGAAGGGGAATCAGGAGAACGGAAATGATACAGAGGATAATAAACGGGCGAAGCTCAAAATTAAACTCATAGTCCTCCGGGGACATATAGAGGTCTATCCCCATAATTACGACCGTTACCACTGCCCACAGTCCAAATGCGAAAAAGATTCGTTTCCAATCAATTTTACCCCTACTCGTCGTAAGGGAGACCAAAGTCTGTTTATGCAGATATCGGGTCGTAATAAAGGTGGCCAATAATCCAAATGCAAAGGAAAACAGCATCAGGAACAGGAACAGATTGCTACCTAGCAGTTTGGACATTCCCGCAACATCCATAGGAACGGTTTCCCCACCGCCCAAGGACTTCATTATAAGGATCGCCATTAGCGGAAGTGCGCCGATTATCTGCCATCCAATAAATATAATAAGCACCCCTACTATATATCGCCACGATTCATAATTGCCCTTGTACCCTTGTTCTATATACATATTGTTTCGATTAAATTTTGTTGCCAATCCTTACTTTTTACATACCCTATCTGGCCATCCCTTACCGTTAACGGACTTTCAAAATTATTGGTGTACAAACTTCCCGTTCCCAGGCCCTGCGGCAATTTGTTCTGTAAGGTAAATGTCCATTGCGCAATGGCATTGAGGCCTATATTGCTTTCCAGGGCACTAGTTATCCACCATTTAATATTTAAGCGCTCGGCAACGGAGATCCATTGGGCACTCCCTTTGATACCGCCTATTAAGCTCGGTTTTAAAATAATATATTGTGGATTTATGGTTTGTAGCAGTTCTTCCTTATCCGTTACTTGGGCAATCCCTATAAGCTCCTCGTCCAAGGCTATCGGGATAGGGGATCTTTCGCACAAGTCTTTCATTTCCAATACCTGTCCGGCCTTAATGGGCTGCTCTATCGAGTGTATCGCATAGGGTGCCAATCGATTTAGCTTGTCCAAGGCCCTTGAATACGGGAATGCCCCGTTTGCATCGACCCGTAATTCTATTTCATCTTCGCCATATTCCGTTCTTATGGAAGCCAAAAGTGCAATTTCCTTTTCGAAATCGATAGCCCCTATTTTCATTTTGATACATTTAAATCCTTGGGCCAGCTTTTTTTCAATTTGTTGGTGCATAAACTTTTCATTTCCCATCCATACCAGTCCGTTTATGGGAATCGTCCGGTCCCCATCGGTAAATGGGGATGGAAAAAGCAAAAACGGATCAGGGGAATTTAGGGATAAAAAAGCCTGCTCCAGCCCAAATTGAATGCTAGGAAAATCAGTAAGAGCCTCCCAAAGGGCCTCTTTGCCCAAATGGATATTAGCACAGGTCCATTTTAATTTGTCCTCGTACCCCGGAACATCATCAATACTTAATCCCCTTAAAATTCCGCATTCCCCTATCCCTATATTTGCATCCTGCCTCAGGATCAGGAACCAGCTTTCTTTCCAGGTCAGGATACCCCTGGAGGTACCGCTCGGGTCCTTAAATTCTAAAATGTATTTTTTATAGGTGGCTTCCATATATTATTAGACCTCCAAGGTTTCCCCTATCCCCAACAAAATTAGTTCCTTTCCCGCATCTGAGAATATTTTTTGGGCCTTAAGGTGATCTATTTCAATATATCCAAAAGTATCGTAATGACATCCCAACACCTTATTACAGCCTACAAAATCCGATGCGATCACCGCATCGGTCGCTCCCATCGTAAAATTATCGCCAATGGGCAAAATGGCCAGATCTAGCTTGGCGAACAGGGGTATCAGTTTCATGTCCATGGTCAGGGCCGTATCCCCGGCAATATAGAGGTGTTTGCTCCCGGAGGACAATATAAATCCTCCAGGCTGTCCCCCGTAGGATCCATCGGGAAAGGAGGAAGTGTGTATGGCATTCACGTATTTTAAATCACCAAACTCGAAGGTCCGGCTACCGCCATGGTTCATGGGATGTACCTGCAGTCCTTTTTGTTCATAATGGGTGGCGATCTCATAATTGCTTATTACCACGGCCCCGCTCCTACCCGCTATTTCTTCCACATCCAAGGTATGGTCTTGATGGGCGTGGGTTATCAAAATATAATCGGGATCCAGATCTTCGATCTTTATTTTATCCTTAGCTTTTTCATTACCGGTAATAAAGGGATCTACCAATAGTTTTTTACCTCCTGCTGAAATAAAGAGGGAAGCGTGTCCTAAAAATGTAATTTGCATCTTGACGTTGTTTTAGTCCAAATTTATTTAAAATTGAACCAAAAACGAACCCCTTCCGCATTTTTATCGATATTCAGGATAGATTGTAACTGATTTACCAGTCTGTTTATCAGCCTGATCCCCATTGAGGAATTGGTCAGTTGATCCGTATCGGCGGGCAGCCCCACCCCATTATCGGAATATTCAAAATATCCAAGTTCCCCGGTTTTCCTAAGATGTATATAAATTTTTCCCTCTCCATTATCGGCCTCCTCGTCCGGAAAGGCATATTTAAAGGAATTGGATACCAGTTCGTTCAATATTAGGCCAAAAGGTATCGCCCGGTCTATATCCAGTTCCACCCCTTCCGCATCTATGGTTATACTTATATTATGTCCCCCTTTTTTATATACCGCCTGTACACTATTGACCAGGCTTTCTATATATCCCTGCATTTCTATTACCGAAAGATCGTCGTTCTGATATAATTTTTGATGGATCAATGCCATGGCCTTTACCCTGCTCTTTCCTTCTTCCAATGCCTGTATCGCGGCCTTGCTCCTTGTATTTTTGGTCTGTAGGCTCAGCAGGCTGGAAACCATTTGCAGGTTATTTTTTACCCTATGGTGAATTTCCTTTAACAGGGAATCCTTTTCCACCAGGGAGAATTCGATGATTTTCTTCTGTTCCTCTATAAGACGTTGGTTTTTAATACTCTTTAAGTAGGCATACACCAATCCGGCAAAGCCAATGAGGATGAATATCAAAGAAATAAAGACAATGTGGATGCGCTCCTCCTTGGCCAACAGCTCGGTCTTGGACCGCTCCAGATCAAGCTTTTGTTCCTCCATCATTTTCTTGGAATATTCTATTTCCTGTCCCGCTACCGCGGCCAACTGTTGCTTTTTCATGGAGGATTCGTTTCTGTTCAAGGAATCCCTTATCCTCACGTTCCTTTTTAAATATTCTACGGAGTTTTTATAATCCCCGATCCGATCGTAATAGGCGGCAAGCAATCCGTTCCTTCTAATCGTGTTCTCAACTTTGGAGGGCGCGATAATCTTCAAAAGCAATATCTTGGCATCGTCGTATTTTTCTTTCTGTAGAAAGCAATCTGCCAATTCTAACGTATTTTCCACCAATTCGGGGGAAAACTCTCCCTTACTGTATTCTTCGATAGTGGTTATGGAGTTTTGTAAAAAAGGGATGCCCAGATCATACTCCTTTAAAAGGGCGTAACATTTTCCGATATTCCCTTCTATTATACCTTTGAGCAGATTTCCCTGACCAATTTCCTCTTCCGTTTTTTCCTTACTGATATCGTTTAAATAAACGTTGATAAACCCTTCGGCCTTTTTGTAGTAGGTCAATGCGGTCGGGGTGGACATATCCAACAACAAATAAGTGCCCACATTGTTCTGATATTCCGCCTGCCCATAATAGTCGTCCTCGCTCAAGGTCTTCAGCATATCCTTTATATAGTCGTCCATAGCCTTTCTATGAAGTCCCAGATTGGAATAGATGTCGTAAAAGATTACCTTATCGGAGAGTCCCAGTTCCTTTTTCTCGTTCCTGATCTCAAATTGTCGGTCGTAAAGCCCCAGTTTGGCGTAATTATTATCGATGAGATCAAGTATTATCCGCTTATACTCCAGGGCAAGATCATTCCTGTCCTTATATAGTGCATTTGCAATGGCCACACTTTTGCTATAGTCGCCTATATCATAAAAAAGTTGTGCCTGCATGATCTCGTATTTCGTTACGTTTACCGTATCATTGAGCTTCTGGGCATTATTGTGGTATACGTTAACGATCGCCTGCCAATCATAAGCGGAATTATCGGTATAGCGATTGTTGGTACCAAAGAAATAGTGGAATCTTTCCGTGGCATCGGGTATCGTTTGAAACTCTTGAAAAAAATTGCGTTCGATTTTTAAATCCTGTGCAGGTAGGTGCCATAGATAGCAGGAGCAGACCATTAACATTCCCAACCTCTTTCCTATCGACTTCGTCATTTTTCTACTGGTGTCAAATATTTTATAGCTGCAATTAAACACGGAGTACAATTTAAACCGTAAACATCTGCATACGGCATTAACAAACAAACGTAAAAAAAACCATATTGTTGCGCTCCGGAAGGCAATACAAACAGTGCATTGAACACTTATGCAATATTCTTCCCATCCACTGGGCCAAAGGCCTTTTCCCATACCGATCGCAACGGGCAATTTAATGGTTACGAACCCAAAAAAATAGATTCCAAAATAAAAAAGGCAATACAAATAAATTGCAGAGCCTTCATATTATATGGATAATGATAAGATTTGGGTTCCTTATCGACTCCAAAATTAGGTCAAGGCAATGTGATCTCCATAATATTGTTGTGAAATACATCAATATTGTTGTGTACCCCCCACTATCCATAAATATACCGATGCACTTGCCGGCAACTATTATATTTAAGGCTTTCCCTTCCCTAATATTTGCCCAGGAAATTCTTAGTTTTTCACCCCCTTCAACTGGTTCTTCAATTCTTCCATGGAGTCCTGCAATTGTCTCAGTAACCCACTTTCGGTAGTAGCATCGACACCGAAGGTCAATTTGCTGCCCACCTGCCACAATTCCTGCAATTGATCGGTCCTTATACGGTATGGCGGGTAATTCTCGTTTAAGGAGATAAGCGATATTTCCCTTGGATCGGGAGATTTCTCTATTTTTTTGACCAGTACGGCATCATGTAGCACTACCACATATATCTTATTGGGATTGATATCCCGTAACCCTTCCACCGCCTTGGCCAATACCCATTCGCCCTGTTTTAGATTGGGGAGCATACTATCCCCTTCCACCTGGAAACCGCGATAGGTGGCATTCCTGAATTCGGGCAATGGAATGTCAAATGCCGGAAGTTGTCGGTACCAACTGGTGTCCTGGATATTTTGGGGATACCCGGCGGCCGCTTTGGCATTTACCAGGACCATGTTTTCATTCTCCGAGGAATCTACCGTAACCACCTTTGGGAGAACGCTATGGTTTGCGGTAGACAAATACTGTTCGGTACTATCCCCGAACAGCCATAGGGGGTTGATCTTAAACTGCTTTAATAATTCGGACACTACTTTTCCCGATAATTTGGTCCTGCCCCGCTCGATATCGGCCGTAGTATTGGAAATTCCCAAAAGAGCGGCGAATTCCGCCTGGGTGTATCCCAGATCCCTCCTGATCTCCGTAAAACGCTTGATTACCATTTCAAAATCCTCGCCCATAATATATAATTTAATGTTGCCCCAAATTAATTAGGTGGTCGAACCTATGGAACAGACCTATAATATCTTCAAATATACATATTTTGGAATATATCCAATAAAAATAATGGATTATTTCCATAATTAGGAATTATTCCATATATTTGGAGTAATTACAAGTAGGATAGCCATGAGTAAAGGAAACTGAGCTTTAGGAGCAAACTCAATTTAAATACAGATCCGTTTTTTATTCGACTAATTATGAAATGAGCATAGCTAAAAAAATGGGTCGCAAACACAGATGAAGATATGCGAATTGCACCCGCCTGAACGACGCAGTCGGGCAGGTATGACCTTTAGAAAACAATAAAAATCTACATATGAAAAATGCTAAAATTATAATCTACGATGGAAGTTTCAATGGCTTCCTGACCGTTGTTTTCAAGGCTTTTGAAGAAAGATTGACGATCGCCGACATTCAAAGGAACAATGACGTCCAAAAAGGGTTTTTCACGGAGACCGAAACCATTTTCACCCAAATGGACAAGGCCAGGCGCGTCTGGAACGGAATCCAATCCAAGAATCATGCGGCCATAAAGACCATTTATTTTGCTTTTCTCAGTGAAATTAGGGGAGTGGAATTCCTGCTCTACAGATACATTTGCTCCCTGTACAACAAACCTTTGATGGGGCCCCTGGATGAGATGCAAACAGAATTGTCCAAAGTCCATCAATATGCAGGTATGGTCGCCCGGGAAAAGCATCGGATAGAGGCGGGTGCCGAATTTAAAATATCCGGGGACGACGTTTATTTTTCCACGATAGCCCCCCTTTACGATGTACTTCCCTTGGTATCGAAATATTATCGCCTAAAATTTCCCAACAAGGAATTCATAATATACGACCTAAAAAGAAAATATGCGATCCATTATGATTCCGACCATATAGAAATGGTGTCCATGGGACTGACCCCCGAACAGCATACGGGGCCACTGACCAATACATCCATAAAGTCCCTCATCAACCATAAATTATTCCTGACCGGAAAAAGAAATTCCGCCTCCTCCTATCTGGGTGAAAAGACAGCGGTATAACTCCCACCCGTACCCCGCCAGAATGAAGGTCGGGCCGGCGGTAGGGCGGGCCTTAACTTTTTAACCGGGTTTTCGGAGTAAACTCAAGAGTTAATTTATGGTTAAAGGGGCGGTATTACGTAAAACTAAATAGGGCCAATCTTATTTTTAGAAGTCAATATCGTAACTTCGCCCTTTATCGCTTAAAATGATCGAATACGAAGAAAATATCGAGGTATTGGGGGCCCGTGTCCACAACCTCAAAAATTTGGATGTTACCATCCCAAGGGAAAAACTGGTAGTAATCACCGGCTTATCGGG
>DATGQM010000096.1:0-4848 GCA_035304205.1 Arenibacter sp.
TGGACCATACAGGATACCTCCCCAAATTGGTAAAGGAAGGATTTAGAGGAAAGATTATCGGAACACCACCGACCTTGGCCATAACCCGGATCATTCTTCTGGACAGTGCCAAGATCCAAGAGGAGGAAGCCGAACGGGCCAATGCGGAAGTCTATAGCAAGCACCACATTGCTTTGCCATTATACACCCTGGAAGAGGCCAAGAAAGCCATCGATATTTTTCAGTCCAATGAAAAAGATAAATGGACAGTCCTTTCCAAGAACATTCGTTTCAAGTTCGGATATAACGGCCATATTATAGGCTCTACGTTCATAGAATTGGAAGTCTTTGGAAAAATCTTTGTCTTCTCGGGCGATGTAGGCAGAATCAAAGATCCCATATTGGCCGCACCAGACCGTCCAATATGGGCCGATTACCTTTTTGTTGAAAGCACCTATGGCAATAAATTGCATCCCGAGGAAGATGTGGAGGGAATACTTGTCGAACTCGTTCATAAGGCCATCAACGAACGGGGCAATCTGATCATTCCCTCCTTTGCCGTAGAGCGATTGCAATCATTGATGTACACGCTATGGCAGTTATATAAAAAAAATAAAATCCCGAATATCCCCATTTTCATCGATAGTCCCATGGGCAATAACGTGCTGTCGGTTTTCGAAACATTTTCAGAATGGCACAAACTGTCCATTAAGGAATACCGTCAAATGTGCGATCATTTTGAAATTATCACTTCCTATGCCGATACCTGGAAGACCATAGACGACCCCAGGCCGAAAATCGTAATCGCAGGTAGTGGCATGGTCACGGGCGGTAGGGTCCTGACCTATTTAAGGCAATTGATCGATAAGGCATCGACTTCTGTTCTGCTCGTGGGCTATCAGGCCGAAGGTACCCGGGGCAGGCAACTTTACGAAGGAGCACATGAGATCAAACTTTTCGGTAAATACTATCCCGTTAAGGCCAACATAAGACATCTGGAGAGTCTGTCCGCCCATGCCGACCAAAATGAGCTATTGGATTGGATGAAGTCCATCAAAAACGTTCCGGAGACCGTATTCCTTATCCATGGCGAACCTCTTGCCCTGGATGCCTTTAGGGTCAAAATAGAATTTGCCCAGGGTTGGCGGGTGCATATTCCGAAATTGAACGAAATTCGGGAATTCGTTCTGTAGGTCCCCCGCCATGGGACAATTCATAATATGCTTTTGGGTTGAACAGCATTTCTTGGGACCTCGATGAACATTGAAAAATAAAAAGTAAAAATCATCGCTTAAATTAAGACCAAAATGAGAAAACTAATTCTTTTATCAGTGTTGACCTTAATGGGATGCTCTTCGGCAACTCTGATAGAGAACTGGAAAAATCCGGACATCGTACTATTTCATGCGGATAATGTTCTAATTGTCGGAATGGCACGGGACCAGGATGTCAGGGAAAGTTTTGAAAGCAGGTTGAAAAAGGAATTTGACAAAAGGAACGTGGATGCCATGCGGAGCCTGGATGTTTTCGACATCGATTTTACGGCTTCCGGAAAAACGGAAGAAGATCTGGATAATGCGGAACAAAGTCTATTGGACAAAGATTTTGATGCTATCCTATTTACTAAGGTCACCGGGTCCGAAGACCGGCAAAGTTTCTTGAAGACCATTTCTAAATGGGACAATTATCAAGGCCGTTTTAAGGACGATTACCTTTTAAATCAGAAAATCTACTATGACCCGAGCTACTACGATACATTCACAATGTACCATGTGCAGACTACGTTATATTGCATTTGTGAGGGCAAGGAAAGGGCGATGATCTGGAGGGGCAGTATAGATATAACGAACCCACAGGATATAGAAAAGTCGGTAAAGGATTATATCCAACTTGTAGTATTGGCCATGGAGGAACAAGGTCTAATTTTTAAAAAGGATCGGAAAGGCAAAATTACCGGACTATAGCGGTAAGGACTTTGACGCGTCTTTTCTTGGGCAGACAGACTACAATAGGGGGGAAAAGTCTTTTCTAATACCTTGACCCTTTCAAGGTACGGATGTTGCCGTTTGTGCAGTTCATCTTGACTTTTTCCGTCCCAAGTAATCCATAGGCTGCGAATAGGTACAGCATGCTACAGATGAAATTCGACCAAACTACGAACAGTACATAATTGCCCTGTTTGGCCCTAATATCGAACAGATCGAATATTACGGATGTACTTAAAAATAAAGTGAGCAGGCCAAATCCAATTAAAATAACGGCCGATAAATATCGAAAGTTCCTTTTCATTTCTCGATCATTTTTAATATTCCCACCAAAGCAGTCTTTCCGTTTTTTATCAAATTGGATTTATGTCGCATCAAATACTCTAGCTCGGTACTTTATTTAAGTATGCAGATCATCTATGGCCTTTTTGAGCTTGTCGCGAACAATTTCCGCAACGGCGATCAATTCGTCGTTTTTTACGGCCAACATGGATGCCGCAGGATCCACCGCAGCAATTTCGATGGTTCCAGGTTCCCTCTCCTGGACGATTACGTTACAGGGAAGCATGGTACCGATCTTATCCTCCGTCTGTAAGGCCAAATACGCCAAGGACGGATTACAGGCCCCTAATATTTTATAATTGCGAAAATCAACATCCAGCTTGTTCTTCAAGGTGGTTTTTATATCGATTTCGGTCAGCACCCCAAAACCTTCTTTTTTTAGGGCATCGGTAATCCTTTTCACCGCTTCGTCAAAAGTTATGCCCTCGATACTGGTAGAAAAATAGTAGTCCATAATTTTCTGTTTTTTAATTAAAACTTTGTTTTTTGTTTTATCCGTTTCCAATATTTTACGATCTCGTACCAAACCACGGATATAAAACCGACCAGGATACAAATTCCAGTTTGCTCGACCGTAAGGACATTAAAGTCAAAGAAATCCGCCAAGGGTTTCCAAAACAGAATAACGGTATTGATAAGGATCGTTATTCCGATCACACCATAGATCAGGTTATTTTTATATTTTAAGGTGGTAAAAATAGAATAGAGAAAAGAACGGTTCACTAAGGTCAAAAATATATTGGCCGTGATCAATGTGGCAAAGACCATTGCCCGGGTGGTGGCTTCGTCCCAAGTTTGGGAAACGGCATATTGATAGATGGTAAGGGTGCCCAACGTAATCGCCAAGCCCTGAGCAATACTTGTAGCGAGTTCCCTTAAATTGAAAAAGGTGGTCGTAAAAGGTCGGGGCCTCTCTTCCAGCGTATTTTTTTCTATGGGCTCATTTTCATAAACGATGGAACAGGTAGGTCCCATAATGAGTTCTAGGAATATGATATGGATAGGAGAAAAAATATTCGGATAGGTCCAGCCCAAGGCCAAGGGAATGAAAACCGTAAGGATGATCGGGATATGGATCGATATAATATATTGTATCGCCTTTTTTAGGTTGGTATAGATACGTCTTCCCATGGCAATGGCATCTACCATTTTGGACAGATCGTCTTCTAGTAAAACCAGTGCCGATGCCTGTTTAGCTATTTCCGTACCTTTTTTTCCCATGGCAATCCCGATGTTGGCCGCTTTTAATGCAGGGCCATCATTTACACCATCTCCCGTCATGGCCACAATATTCTTGTCGGCTTTCAGTGCCTCCACTATTCTTAGCTTTGCTTCGGGAAACATCCTGCAAAAAATGCTGTTCTGTTGTACAGCTCGTTGAAAATCGGCCGGGGAAAGCAGCATCAATTCGCTTCCTATAATCGCGTTTTCATATCCCCTTAAACCGATTTGTTTCGCTATGGCCGAAGTGGTCGCCTTATTGTCTCCCGTAATAATTTTTACGACTACCCCGGCCTTATAAAAATCATTTAACACTTCGGGGATATTTTCCTTGGGCGGATCATAAAATGCAACGATACCTTTAAATACAAACTTCAGATCTTGTTGCAACTTAGGGAAATTATCACCTTCGAACAGGCTTTCAGCAACCCCTAAGACCCGATATCCCTCGTTGGCTATAATCTCTATGGCCGAATAGATATCCTGTTCTTGAAGTTCTGTTAGATCACAGACCTTAATGATAGCTTCTGGAGCGCCCTTAGCGGCAATAATCCTATTTTTCCGGTCACTGAAAACATGTGTCATCATCGGAGGTTTTCCTCCCAAGGGATATTCGTGGACCATTTGATAATCGGCCCTTTCATCGGCCGTAGAGAGATTGGCATAGGCCTGGTGCAAAGCAATCTCCATAGGGTCAAAGGGCATCGGCTCACTTGCCCACATCGCCATGTTTATCAGTTCCATTTCAGCCTCGGTAGAAGCATCGGAAATTTCTACGATATGTGGGGCATCCAAAGTGAACAGCTTAGCAAGGCTCATTTTATTTTCGGTCAAAGTACCTGTTTTATCGGTACAGATAACAGAGGCACTTCCCAAGGTTTCCACAGTTTTGATCTGTTTTACGGCTACCCCCATTTTCATCAATCGCCAAGCCCCCATAGCCATAAAAGTGGCAAAGGCCACCGGGATCTCTTCCGGCAAAATACTCATTGCCAAGGTGAGCGCTTTGAGCAAACTGTCTATAAAGATTCCCGATCGAAAATAATTGATTGCCCAAACAATAATAAAAATGGCCAGTCCGACAATCATCATCTTTTTTACAAAGTTGTTGATCTGTTTTTCCAAAGGGGTTTTCTCTACCTGAATGGCTTCAAGACTTTTCCCTATTTGCCCTAATCGAGTCTGGTTGCCTATGTGCGTAACGGTGATGATCGCCATTCCGGTCGTAACCGTTGTCCCTTTGAAAACTAAGGGTTCGGCAACGTTTTTATCTTTTGGGACCGCCAACGATTCACCGGTCAGGATGGATTCGTTTACAGAA
>DATGQM010000097.1:0-7891 GCA_035304205.1 Arenibacter sp.
ACCATAATCTACCTTGTTATCCCCTCCAAAACCTCCAATATTGTTCAGTGAATTGGCCACTGGCACCCCATCGATAACGAATAAGGGCTGGTTATCCGAACTCAATGAGGTTGCCCCCCGGATGACCATACTCACGGATGACCCTGTCCCCCCGGTAGAGTTCAAGGTAACCCCTGCCACCTTCCCGGATAGGGAGTTCAGCACGTTCTCCTGTGCCACCCTGGTCAATTCCTCTCCCGCGACATTCTCTACCGAATAGCCCAAGGATTTCTCTTCCCTTTTTATCCCCAAGGCGGTTACTACCACCTCATCCAGGTTTTCCGCACTGGTCTCCAAGGCCATATTGATGGTTGCCCTGCCGCTAACGGACACTTCGGCGGTCTTAAATCCCAGATAGGAAAAGACAAGGATACCATCCGTGGGGACGTTAATATTATAATTGCCATCAAAGTCCGAGGAAACCCCTTGGGTAGTCCCTTTAAGGATAATGGTTACGCCCGGCAGGGGGGTCCCGTCATCCAAGGAGGTAACATTTCCCGAAACCATCTGTTGTTGGGTCTGCCCCATTGCAAGCGAGCTACAGCAAAGCAATAATACTAACAGTTTTGGCCCAACGATCCTATTTATAATTTTCTTAAAGATGTTCATAGATTCTCTTTATAGTCGGTTATTTTCTAAACTTAATTTTCATTATGATGAATGCCATTATTCCATTTATTGTACCGCCTCGAACGTAAGGACAAGGGCATGGGTATTAAGGGGCGCATATTCAGGTGAGGCAGCTAAAAACATGACCACCCTCATGGAATTCTCCCCCAACTCCTGAACGATGGCCCTTCGTTCATAATCCAATACACCAACAAACATGGTCCCTGAAAATTCCAGGATATTGACGCCACTATAGGTCAATGCCCCACCTGGACCATACACGGACCCTATGGTCAGATCGGTCCCTTCCAAAAACTCAAAAGTCGCATCAGGTTCCGGGGTATAATTTCCCGTACACAGGCCGAAATCCTGATTGCTGCTCGGGTTCTTGATTCCCGCACCCCCCGTAGTAAGAAACTGGTAGACCAAACCGCTCAATGCGGCCCCGTCCTTTAAATCCATAGAATATCCTCCATCATAATGAAAAGTGTATTCATCCTGATACACCTCGGGCATTCCCAGACCACCTCCAAAGATACCGGATGGTAATGGTTTGGGAGCATCCGAAAATGCGGTCAATTCCGCATTGGCTTCGGCAAAATAATCATTAGTGGAATGTGTGCCGGCGAGCTTCCAAGTTTTACCATTGGTAGCTAACGGGCCACCCGTAAGCAAAACATAAGGGGTTATTTCGATTCCTATCCGCCTTTCCTTGGTAATGGTGGTCCCATCCTTGGAGGTTGCCGTTAGGCTCATCTCATAATACCCAGCCGCTGCATAGGTATGTACCGGATTCTTCTCCGTACTGGTAGCACCGTCCCCAAAGTCCCACATCCAGGAAACCGCATTGTTCGTCACGCCTTGAAACGCTACTTTTTTTCCCCGAACACTATTAGAAATATCAGCGGAAAAAGGAATATCAACCTTCTCCGAATCATCCGAGCTACAGGATGATAACGAGAAGATCAGGGAAACCAATATCCCAAAAATCAGTATTTTATTTCTTTTGATCATAGATTCCTGCTTTAAATTAAACTGTTAAGTATTTTTAAAAAATGCTTTAATAAATAAATTGGGTCGGTCATCATTTTTACACTTAAGGCACATACCATAATCGCAATTGTATGTCAATAGTTTTTATTATAACCAAAAATATATTTAAAAAAATCAATACAATTCAGATATTTTATTAAATATGCATTAAATATTACCCCACGATTTAATTTTTTAATTATATTTTTACAAAAAAAGTCAATATTCTTAAGTAACCAATTTTCTTATTGTTATGATTTCATTAAGAAATACAGCCCTTCAATATCGTTTAGTAAGTATATTCCTATTATCCCTATTTTTTACTATAGGCCTACAGTCCCAACAATTACAGGTAGGAGCTGCCAAACGTATTATTACTCCTGATCCATTGATAGGGGTATCCGGGGGAATAGGTACCCCCAAGCCCGCTACCTTTAAAAAAGGGGAATTGTCCGTAAGGGCCATGGTCCTGGAAAAAGGGGGGGAACGAATAGCCATAGTAAATATCGACAACCTGGGCTGGCCGGCAGCACTTGGGGACCGCTCAAAGGCCATGATAAAAGGCATTCGTCCCGAAAACATCCTGATCGGGGCCACCCATACCCATAGCGCCCCGGACGCCTACGCCTTTCCCGATGAAACGGGAAAACATGGGGCAGATCTAGCCTATTTAGATCGGTGCGTGGTACAAATGGCAGATGCGGTAAATGAGGCTATAACCAATTTGGAACCCGCCCAATTAAAGATCGCCGTTGGCGAAGCCAAGGGAAAGATTGCGTACAACTACTATGCCCCACAACTTTACGATCCCAGATGTGGGGTAATACAAGCCATAGGCACCCATGGAAAAAACAAGGACAAACCTATTGTTACCTTGGTAAACTATGCCATACATCCGGAAGTGATCGGCAATAGCCAGGGAATTTTGAGTCCGGACCTCATAGGCCCGTTATACGACCGTATCGAGGCCGCCACCCAGGGAATGGCCATTTTTATGAACGGTGCCCAGGGGGGAATGGTCACCGCCGACAATAGGTTGGGGCCTGGCAAGGAAGCGAACAACTGGGAAGAATGTGTCCGTATAGGCAATCTCTTGGGCGATGAGGCCCTGCGCCTTATATCCGATGCCATACCCCAGAAAGACCCACAGATCCATTGCGCCGCCAAACGGATAAGCTTTCCCATAGAATCCGAAATAATGCAATATATTATGAATGGATCACCATTGGGATTGGGCACATCGACCGAGGGGAACATCACTACCACTATTAATCTTTTAAATATTGGAACGGCACAAATACTGACCATCCCCGGAGAAGCCCTGCCCAATATCGGGTACTATTTAAAAAGGAAGATGCCGAGCGCCCATCCCTTTCTTTTTGGACTGACCAATGATGCTTTTGGTTATATATTGACCAAGGAAGATTATAATAGCTTTAAAAGATACGATTACATCACCCGGACTAGCCTGGGCGAAATGACCGGGGAAATATTGGTGTCGGAACTATTGGAACTCATTAAGAACAGCCCGAAACCGGATAAATCAAATTAATACCTTATTTAAAACAATTTCAGATGAAAAATTTGCTCCACCTATTCCTACTGATGTCCCTAGCTTTGGCAACCTCATGCAAGGAAAGTCAAAAAAAAATAGCTGAAACCACAACCACCGCCAATGTGATAACGCCTGAAACGGCTTTAATAAGTTATATAAACAATAACGACTCCCATTATAAATGGGAACTAAAGGACACCTACCCTATCGGGGAATCTACCGCCTATGACCTGCTCCTCACTTCCCAAAAATGGCGGGAATTTATCTGGACCCATCAATTGACCCTCCTGGTACCCAAAGAGGTTGCCCATGATGGTGCCCTATTGTTGATAACGGGGGGAAGGATGAAGGATGGGGCACCCAATTGGTCTTCCAAACAAAACGATAAGAACGCCCAAAACTTTACACATCTGGCGGAAAAGAACAAGGCCATTGTTGCCATAGTGAGACAGGTCCCCAACCAGCCCCTCTACGACGGTCTTACGGAGGACGAACTGATTTCCTTTACGCTCCATAATTATAAAAACGATAAGGACCTGACCTGGCCCCTGCTTTTCCCGATGGTAAAAAGTGCCGTTAGGGCAATGGACGCGGTACAGGAATTTAGCCGTGAAAAATTGGACAGGGAAATAAGCCGCTTTACCGTAACGGGTGCTTCCAAAAGGGGGTGGACGACCTGGTTGACGGGCGCAAGCGACAAGCGGGTGGAGACCATAGCCCCGATGGTCATCGATGTCCTCAATATGCCGGTAAGTTTGGATTACCATATAACTGCATGGAACGAATATAGCCCTCAAATAAACGATTATATTAAACTGGAAATCCCCCAAACAGTGCGTTCCGCAGATGGAAATGCCATTACCCAGATGGTAGACCCCTATTCCTATAGGAATAAACTTACTATGCCCAAGCTAATATTTATCGGTACCAATGACGAGTATTGGCCGGTTGATGCCATTAAGAATTATATAGACGATATTCCGGGAGAAAACTATATCCACTATGTGCCCAATGCCGGGCATAACCTGGGCAATGGGGAGCAATCCCTTAGGGCATTAAGTGCGTTCTGGGGCATATCCCTCAACAAACAACCTCAGGCCAATCTTGCCTACCATATAAAATCGGACACGGAATCGGCTACCTTGACCGTAACTTCGGGATCGGAAGAACTGTTAAACGCCTACCTCTGGTCCGCCGATTCGGATGATAGGGACTTCCGGGACGAGGAATGGTCGCCCATCGATCTAAAAATCGACATGGGCCAGCCCTTATTTCAGCAAGTAAAATTCCCGGAAAAAGGATTCAAGGCCTTTTATATGGATCTGGAATATGCCGATCCCAATGGTGGAAAATATACCAAAAGTACCAGAATGTACGTTTCGGACGATGATGAGATCCTTTAGGAAAAAAAATGTCTTTAAGATATTGGGAATCGGGACCCTCCTTTTGGTCCTTAGCTTCCTTGTCTTCCTATACCTTTTGGGAAGCCAGGAAACCTTTAAAGTAAGGGAATATTATGGGTATGACAGGGACATACCGCTAAAGGAGACCCTCGCCCTTATAAAGGACACCACGGATTATCGGTTGTACCATGTTCAATATTCCAGTGTGGGCAATAAAAAGGTTACGGGGCTGCTGAGCATACCCAAGAAAGGGAGCGGTCCATTACCGGTCATTATCCTTGTCCATGGTCTGGGAGACCACAAAGCAGTGGATTATATAGAATACGGAAATTCCTTTTTCCTAAATAATGGTTATGCGGTAATGCGGATAGACCTGAGCGAACATGGGGAAAGAAAGGGCGATCGCTATAAATTTGACCTTACGGGGCCGTATAAACATTGGTCCAGGAATATTATTGTACAATCGGTATTCGACCTCAAACGGGCCGTCGATTTCCTGGAGACCCGCAAAGAATTGGATCCCGCACGGATAGGTTACTACGGCATAAGTCTCGGGGGAATAATCGGTACCGTCTTCAGCGGGACGGACAACCGTATTAAAGTACCGGTGGTAGCTCTGGCAGGGGGGCAACTTAATCTGCTGTACAAGGAAGGGGCCATGAACGCAAGATCCAAGGAATTTGTCAGTATTATCGAGCCCTTAAATTTCGTAGGGCAGATTTCGCCCCGTCCCTTCCTAATGTTGAATGCCGAGAACGACGAGGTGGTTCCGCCCCTCATGTCCAAATTGCTCATTAATGCGGCCAAGAAGCCCAAGGATATAATTTGGTACAAGGCCAAACATAAGGATGCCCCGATCGATCAAATATATGGGGACGGCCTACAATGGTTCAACAAATATCTATAAACAACAAAATCGACAACAATGAAAAAGATGATCAAACCCTGTTTCGCCATTAGTCTTTGTCTGTCCTTCTTCCTGATCGGATGCGGGGATAGGAAAAAAGAAAACAAAGAGACCGATAGCGCTATTACCTCAACGCTGCAACAATCGGAAAACCCAAATACATGGGCCGAAAGGCTAGGATGGCCAGCAGGGAAAAAGATTATTATGTTGCATGCGGACGATATTGGGATGTGTCCCGAAGCCAACATTGCGGCAAAACAACAATTGATGAGCGGACAGATACAGTCGGCCGCAGTGATGATCCCCTGCCCCGATGCCCGGGAATTCATCGATTGGGCCAAGGCAAATCCTAAAATGGATATCGGATTGCACCTTACCCTTACCAGCGAATGGAAAACCTACCGTTGGGGGCCCGTAACCGATGAAAATGAAGTGCCCGGCCTATTGGATCCCGAAGCAAAACTATGGCGAAGCGTACCGGAAGTAGTACAGCACGCCTCGGCGGAAGAGGTAGAAAAGGAAATCCGCTCGCAAATCGAACAATCCATTGCATGGGGGTACACCCCCGATCATATCGATACCCATATGGGAACGCTGTACGGAGACCCCAGTTTTGTAAAGGCCTATATAAAGGTAGCGGAAGAATACGGTATCCCGGCAAACATCATCGATATTTCAAATCCGAAAGTATTGGCCCTATTCAAGGCCCAGGGATATCCATTGGACGATTCGGTCGTCGATATGGTAGCGGGATATACCTTGCCCAAATTGGATTTCTTTTCCAGCGCGCCCAAGGCGGATACCTATGGGGAAAAAGTGGAAAACTTTAAAGAATTGATCCGTTCCCTCCAACCCGGCCTGACCGAAATCATCTTTCACCCTTCCGTGGAAACCGATAATTTAAGAAGTATTACCGGTTCCTGGCAGCAACGTGTCTGGGAAGCCGAAATGTTCGGCGACCCCGATCTGGTAGAATTCTTCAAGAATGAGGAGATAATTTTCACGGATTGGAAAGAGATCATGGAACGGTTCAGGGCGATGGATAGATAACAAGAAGTCAATATATAATGTAAATCGCACAATATACATGAAGCAATAACCTTTTTTTTAAGGTTTATTTGTAACTAGGGATGGTCTATTCCATTGATTTTTATTAAGAAAGATATAATTTACAATGAACACAACCTCCGGAATTATCCTCGCCGTTTCCTTGATCATTATCATGTTCGGGATGGGACTTTCCCTGACCCTTTCGGATTTTAAGCGGGTGATGGTCTACCCCAAGGCGATAATAGTGGGCCTATCCTGCCAGATTATCCTCTTGCCCCTTATCGGATATCTGATCGCCCATTATTTAAATCTTTCCCCCACTACTGCCATAGGCGTAATGCTCTTGGCGGCCTGCCCTGGGGGACCTACCTCCAATATGTTGACCTACTTGGCCAAGGGGGATCTGGCATTGTCCGTTTCCCTTACTGCCGTCGCTAGTATATTGACCATCTTTACCATTCCGGCAGTAGTTCAGTTTGCCCTCTCGGAATTTTCGGAACAGAGCCTCCTGGTTACCGTGGATGCGCTTACTATGTTACAACAGTTATTGGTTATTGTGATCATTCCCATAGGGATAGGAATGATCGTGAAAGCTAAATCCCCCGATTTTGCCAATAAGATGGATCGGCCCGTTAAAATAGCATCCGGCCTAATCTTTGTCCTGGTCATCATCGGAGTGGTCTTCAGCATAAAGGATGTTTTTATGAGCTACCTCCAAGAAGCCGGGCTCCCTGCCATCCTACTGAATGTGAGCACCATGACCCTAGGCTTTCTTTTGGCCGTGTTTTTCAAATTATCCAGACGGCAGGCCATCAGTATCTCCATCGAGACCGGGATACAGAACGGGACCCTGGCCATAACCTTGGCCACCATCGCCCTGAACAATGCGGAATATTCCATAGTCCCCGCTATTTATGGCCTTCTTATGTTTGTTACCGCCTCTATAATAATTCTAATCCGGAAACCCCTGGGCGTCGAAGATGGGCTCAGTATTGAGAAGGAGCCATAAACTAATTCACCGTCCCCGCCGATATGAAAAAAAATCAACTTATAGTCGTTCTTATTCTATTTATCTTCTTTGTCATTTCCTTTCTTACCAATATTTTGGGACCCCTGATCCCGGATATCATAAAGGATTTTGAGGTCAGCCTCACGCTTGCGGCCCTATTGCCGTTTGCCTTTTTTATTGCCTATGGTGTTTTTTCTATCCCATCCGGAGTGGCCGTGGAAAGATTTGGCGAAAAAACGGTTATTATAAGTGCCTTTCTAATCGCCTTCTTAGGGGCATTTTTATTC
>DATGQM010000098.1:0-5730 GCA_035304205.1 Arenibacter sp.
GGCATACCGTTGGAGGAGTTTCTTAAATCACTGAACGGACTGGGTATAAAGGCAATCGATCTGATCGGTCCCAAGGATTGGCCGCTGCTAAAGAAATACAATATCCATTCCTCTATGTGCAATGGGGCAGAGATCAGTTTAACGGAAGGATGGAACGATCCAAAACATCACAAAACTTTGATCAAAAATTACACCGATATGATTCCAAGGGTAGCCGAAGCGGGCTATACAAACCTCATATGCTTTAGTGGCAACAGAAAAGGAATGGACGATATGGTTGGACTTAAGAATTGTGTGGACGGATTAAGTCGGGTTTTGCCCTTGGCGGAAAAACATGGGGTTGTTATACAAATGGAACTGCTGAACGCCAAGGTAGACCACAAGGATTATATGTGCGATAATTCCGAATGGGGAGTGGCCCTGTGCAAGGCACTGGGCACCGAGCATTTTAAATTGCTATATGATATTTACCATATGCAGATCATGGAGGGGGATATTATCAGGACCATTCAAAAACACCATCCCTATTTTGGCCATTACCATACTGGGGGAAACCCGGGCAGGAACGAAATAAATGAAACCCAGGAACTGTATTATCCAGCTATTATGAAGGCAATTTTGGCCACCGGATTCAAGGGGCACGTAGCCCAGGAATTCATACCTACTTGGCCGGATAAAATTGCGGCGCTAAAGGAAGGGGTCACCATATGCGATGTATAGACATGAAGGAAAAGTACGCTATTCCTTTATCTCTATCAAACGCATATTCTCAAACCCCATAATATAAGAGGCCTGATTGAAATAGCCGGAAGCGGTATTTTTGACAAAATTAAATTTATTGCCCGTATACTCCGTTTCCCCGATCAGTTTCGATGCACCGATCAAGTCGTTTTTATAGGCGATCTTTAACAGTAGATCATAGGTAAGATCAAAACCGCGCACGGCATACACATCCGGATCCGATCCAAATCGCTTCCTATAGGACCTAGCAAATCCGTCATCCATTATTTCCCGTGAGGCCGAAGGATAGGTAAATCGAAGATTGGACAAATGGGAATAGGAAACAACGGCATTATCAAATGACCTGTTCTTATCCGTAGTAAACAGTCTGATATTTATTTCCTTACTGATCAAGGAATTGAGCAGGGAGGCCGCATGATGGACCATATTGGATTGATCGGTCTCCAAAAACACCCAATTTTCCACCTTAGGGGAAAGCAGGGCGGTAATCTGATCGATCTTTATCGTTCTATCTTCCTGTAGCACCACCGTTTTTGCCCCGGGAAATCTCTTTAACAGTTCGGCTTCGGTAGGCTTGTTCTTGGCATCGGCAATGATGATTATATTTTCATCGATCCTTTTGCCCGACAAATAGTCAATCATATGTTCTTGCATTACTTTCTCGGACGGAAGGGCAAAAAACACATTGTTCAAACTCAGGTCGCTACCCTCTGTTAAAGGGGCTAGGACGGGAACACTATATTCCGATGCCTGTAAGGCCACCTCCTTCAAGGACTCGGGTTCCAACGGCCCGAATATTGCAGATACCCCGTTTAAATTTTCCCGTTTCAGTATTTCCCTCGTCTTGGCCATGCTCAATTGGGTATCGAAGGTTTTTACATCTACGGATATCCCCAATTTGGCCAAGGAATCTATAGCGATCATGGCTCCCGAATACAGACCGAGACTATATTTTACATCCTTTCTTTTTTCTATGGCGCTTTTGGTCGCCACCGTATCCTTTACATCCAGCCTATCCAATCTAAAAGGCAACAGGAATATCAATTTGGGCCTATAAAGTGTATTTATACTGTCCACCAGATTGATCTTATCCAGGATAAGGGCATTTTTTACATCAAAGTTCCCGATCTGGTCTTTTGGGATCTTTAGTACCATTCCCGCTTTCAGCCCCGTTTTAAGATCGGGATTCAGATCTAACAGCTGCCTATAGGTAACCCCGAATTTACGGGTAAGCGAAAACTCCGTTTGTTTTGGCTTTACTTCGTAAAAATTATAGTTTTCCGTATTCACTACCTCCGAACCCTCATTTTTTACCGGTATACGCAAGACCATCCCTTCCTTTAATCCGCCCCTTTCCTTTATTGCAGGGTTTAACCTGATCAGCTCTTCCGAACTAAGGCCGAATTTTCTTTCCAAACTATAAAAGGTCTGTTTGGGCGGTACCGTATAAGATTGGTACAGCTGGGTCGTCTGGCCCTCAATGGAACTTCCGGGAATTTTCGGCAACAACAGTTCCTGGCCATTGGCCAGATGATCCGTCGCCTTGGGCAAGTTAGGGTTTAGGAGCAGTAGACTATCTATGGTAATACCAAATTTATGAGCAATGCTCCATCTCGTCTCTTTTGGCATAACGGTATAGATCGTATAATCCCCTTCATTATATACCGTCTCAGGGAGCGCATCCTGTCTGTACTTTGGTATTCTGAGCGTCATCCCCTTTTTAAGTTGAACAGCGTACAGCTCCGTGTTGTACCGTTTTATATCGTCTTCGGAAACCTGATATTCCCTGGCTATCCCATATAGGGTCTCCTTTCTTCTCGTCCTATGCGAGGTAAATCCTATGGGTTCCCTGGGCTGAAGGACGGATTCATTACCCTTAACATTTTCCAACAGGGCCTTAATATCGCTTCCGGTATCCGGAGGTGGCACGCTGGTAATGGTATTTGCCGTTGCGGGAATTACAAGTATGGTATTTACCTTAATGGCCTGCCCCCGCTTTATTTCCTTATTATAGTTTATTATGTCCTGTTCGTTAACCTTGTATTGTTTGGCAATACTTTCCAAAGTCTCCCCTTCCTTCACGGCATGGGTAGCAAATTTTTGGGCAAACACGCCAAAACCCATGAACAGGAAGAGTATGGTCGTCGATATTGCTTTACGGTATATTTTCACTATTATGGATTTTTAAGATTAATGAATAATAGGTCGATTTACTTGAAGAACGAATCTTAAGCGTTTATTATTCTAAAAACAAAAATAAATTCTTTCACAGGTCTACCATTAATGGTTTTTATCATGCCCATTTCATATGTAGATATTTGTTGTTTTTTAACGGTCACATGCAATTCGCATATCTTCATTCGTGTTTGCGACCAAATTTTGGTCATGCTCATTTCAAACAAGGATAAGGGCCGGTTACCCATTATTCCCATTCGATGGTCGCTGGGGGCTTGGAGCTAATATCGTACACCACCCTATTTACCCCACGTACTTTATTGATAATATCGTTGGAGGTCTTTTGTAAAAACTCGTAGGGTAGGTTTACCCAATCTGCCGTCATTCCATCCGTGCTCTCCACCGCCCTTAAGGCCACACATTTTTCATAGGTACGTTCATCACCCATAACACCTACACTATTTACGGGCAAGAGCATCGCTCCCGCCTGCCATACTTTATCATACAATCCCCACTCCTTCAACCCATTGATAAAAATAGCGTCTACCTCTTGTAGGATGGCCACTTTTTCCGGGGTGATATCCCCAAGGATACGAATTGCGAGACCGGGACCCGGAAAGGGATGCCTTCCCAACAATTCCTTATCTATTCCCAAACTGGCCCCTACCCTTCTTACCTCGTCCTTGAACAACATTCGCAAGGGCTCCACTATTTTCAATTTCATATAATCGGGCAATCCCCCCACATTATGGTGACTTTTTATAGTGGCCGATGGCCCTCCGGTTGCCGAAACGGATTCTATTACATCCGGATATATCGTTCCCTGTGCCAACCATTTGGCGTCCTCTACCTTATGGGATTCATCGTCAAAAACCTCTATAAACACCCTGCCTATGGCCTTTCTTTTTCGTTCTGGGTCGCTTTCCCCTTTCAAATTATCCAAAAAGCGTGCCGAAGCGTCTACTCCCTTTACATTTAACCCCATCCCCTGATATTGGTCCAATACCGCCTGAAATTCATTTTTACGCAATAATCCATTATTGACAAAAATGCAATGCAAGTGTTTTCCTATGGCCCGGTGCAAGAGCATCGCCGCTACGGTCGAATCTACTCCCCCGGAAAGTCCCAATATTACCTTTTCATTGCCGATCTTTTCCTTTAATTCGGCCACCGTACTCTCTACGAAGGAATCCGGGGTCCATGTTTGTGCAATTCCGGCTATATCCACCAAAAAATTCTGCAATAACCGCTTCCCGTCCGTGGTATGGTATACTTCCGGGTGGAACTGAATGGCATAGGTGTCTTCGTTATTTATTTTATAGGCGGCATTTTCCACGTCGCGGGTACTGGCCAATATAACGCCGTCCCTTGGCAATTCCTTAATGGTATCGCTATGGCTCATCCAAACCTGGCTACCTTCGGAAATACCTTGAAAGAAAACTTCCCCGGGATGGATAAAGGAAAGTGTGGCCCGGCCATACTCCCTGGTATCGGAGGGTGCTACCGCACCCCCATTAAAATGGGCCAAATATTGGGCCCCGTAACAAACGGCCAATAACGGTATTTTCCCCCTGATCTCTGAAAGATCCGGATGCGGGGCATCCTGTGCCCTTACCGAAAAGGGCGATCCAGAGAGGATTACGGCCTTATATCCGGAAAGGTCCTGGGGTAAAAGGTTGTACGGTTTAATTTCGCAGTAAATATTAAGTTCCCTGACCCTTCTTGCTATAAGTTGCGTATACTGGGAACCGAAATCTAAAATGAGGACATTATTTTGCATGGGCAAAAATAGTAATTTGTTGATCTTGGAAAAGTATCTTTTATGGATAATTATGACCAATTCATAAATCCGGTCCAAAAATACCCATAAATTTCATATGTAGATATTATTGTTTTTAACGGTCATTCTATTTTGGTTTTTACATTCTCCCTTCCCATCTAAAAAAAGCCCTATCCTGGTATTAATTTTATATTTACCTTTAAATGCACCAACTAGGGTATAATTATGATGCAGGATTATTTGGAAGAAATAAGGCACGAATTACAAAGGGCCCCTACGGAATATGACCATCCCTTTAGGTATTTCACTTTTGCCACCGTTGGATTGGAACAGGTAGCTCGCCTGCGTACAGTGGTACTACGGGAAGTGTCCGAAGATTTAAAAATCGTTTTCTATACCGATAAACGTTCCAAAAAGATTACCCATATCAAAGAAAATAACAAGGTCAGCCTTCTTTTGTACCATCCCAAAAAGATGTTGCAAATAAAGATCGAGGGGATGGCGAACGTTAAGGTCGATTTAGTTACAAAAAATGCCTACTGGAACCAATTGTCGGAAAGTTCAAAAAGGGAATACACCACTAGCAGATCGCCCGGAAGTCACCTCAACCATCCCGATAAATTGGAATTCCTATCTGAAGAAAACCATTTTTGTAAGGTAGCGATAACACCTCATAAAATAGAATATTTAAAATTGGACCAGCCCAACCATATAAGGGTACGGTTTTCCAAAATCGACACCGAATGGAAAGGCGAGTTCTTGGTCCCCTAATCTATCCTTACGATCGTAAAGTCCCCTGACAATGGCTTAAGAGCCTGCATTAAATGGGGTATTAAAGAATCCCCATATTCCAAATAGAGTTCGGAGAAATTGAGGTTACGCTCTTGTAACGACCTATTGGGGAAAAGCTGGTTCTGGATATCGGTCATACGCCTGACCTGATCTTCGAGCTTCTTTTTTTGCGCCTTGAGCAGTCTTTTTTCCAGATGGTCCAACCCCTTCAACTGTTTTACCTCTTGGGCCTTTACCGCTCC
>DATGQM010000099.1:0-6599 GCA_035304205.1 Arenibacter sp.
TGATCTGTATGTAAATCGATTCTTTATCCTGTCGTAAAGATAAAACATCACAACACATTTATTTTATCAATTATCTATCCAATATTACCCCCTTGGCCCAAAAATAGTGAAAATTCCGTAGGTCGATTCTGTGATAAGCAGTTGGCAGTTGCAGTGGGCAGAGCGCTAGTGCAAGATAAAACAAGCTCAAAGTCGGGAGTTTGCGCAGCAAGCGCTAAGCGGATAGTGCTAGGCGCCAAGCAGAATATCTATGATCCCTATAATATCACATGGGGCAAAAATCTTTATCTGTAATTTATTCTATTAGGCCTAAGCGGTTTTTTGGTAAGTCAATTTATTCTGCGGCCCCTGTTGCGGGAATTGCCCGGTATCTTGGTAAGATACCGGGCAATTTTCAGTTCCCAATCTATATTTTAACTTTTCATTAACGTTATTTATTTTTAACTTTAAACGTATCCCAAGATTCGACCAATATGCCCGAACATTATTTATTTAGCCTAAGCAGAACCCCATGCTGATTCCTGTCCTTATTTTTCTGTTTGGCTATTTAATAATAGCATTGGAGCATGTTGTAAAGATAGACAAGGCGGCCACCGCTCTTTTTACCGGAGTTGTTTTATGGATGGTCATCTCCGCTACGGGAGTGGACCACTCGGAAACCGTATCCTCGTTAAAGGAACATTTTGAAGAAGTTTCGGAAATCCTTTTCTTCCTTTTAGGGGCAATGACCATAGTAGAGTTGATAGATGCCCATAACGGTTTCCAAATTATTCAACGGGTCATACGGACAAAAAATATGGTGGCCCTGCTCTGGATCCTGTCACTCGTTACTTTCTTTCTATCCGCGGTATTGGATAACCTTACGACCACTATCGTTATGGTGGCCATTCTCCGCAAGTTTATGGACAAAAAAATGGATCTTTGGTTTTTTGCCAGTTTTATAATTATTGCCGCCAATTCCGGGGGGGCGTGGTCCCCCATTGGCGATGTTACTACCATAATGCTGTGGAACGGGGGCCAGGTAACGACCAACACCATAATTTCCGAGGTGTTCTTACCAAGTTTAGCTTGCCTGCTCGTCCCTTTATTTCTTATTTCTTATAGGTATAGGGGGCGATCGATCGAGACCATAGAAGTAAATACGGAGCAGGATCAAAAAATATCCGGTAGGGAGAGTACCGCCATTTTATTTCTGGGGGTGATCCTTTTGTTAATGGTCCCTGTCTTTAAGACGGTAACCAATTTACCCCCTTTTTTAGGCATGCTCTTTAGTTTGTGTATTCTTTGGTTGATCACCGAAATCCTGCATAGAAAAAAACCGATAGAACTAAAACGCCATCTATCCGTAGCCTCCACGGTACAAAAAATCGACACCCCGAGCATACTCTTTTTCTTGGGAATCCTAATGGCCGTAGCCGCCCTGCAGACCAATGGGACCTTAGCATTTATGGGAAATGTCCTGGATAGCTCGTTCAACGACTTCCATATAACCAATACCTTATTGGGACTAATGTCCGCTGTAATCGATAATGTACCCTTGGTGGCAGGTGCTATGGGTATGTACTCCATGGAAACTTTCCCGCAAGATCACCGGTTCTGGACCTTTCTGGCCTATTGTGCAGGCACGGGGGGCAGTATATTGATCATTGGATCCGCTGCCGGGGTGGCGGCCATGGGAATCCTGAAAATCGATTTTCTCTGGTTCCTGAAACGCATCGCATGGCTGGCCCTAATAGGCTATTTTGCCGGGATACTGGTCTATATGTTACTGAATTGATTTAGATGTGAGTAGTGAGATGTGAGTATTGAGAAAGTTTAAAACGAGTTCATTAACATGATAACTTGATAACATTATAACTTGATAACATTATAACTTGATAACACTAAACAAAAACCCCGCCTAAAAAGACAGGGTCCGGTTATACCGCTTAGTTTTAATATCCAGGTTAAAGTGCCAAATCGACAGCTTTACCATCTTTTAGTTCCCCGAGCACGGTGACATCCTTACTTTTCTTATATTCCTCATAAGCAAATAACATTTGTTCCTCGGTATCCCTTCTGATTTTTATTCCACCTGATTTCTGATTTTTGTTCCGAACTTCGATATAATAACCATCCTTCAATTCTGTCGGTCGCGTTGCAGGTCTTCCTATTCTTGCCATAAATAACATCTATTTATTATTGTTCAACATTATTAATTTCTGCATTAAATTCCCTTGGTCGTATAAACTTAAGAAAACTTAATATAAGAATCTAGCATAATATCCCTAATTCCAAATAAATCCTAAAAATAGACCGACTTTAACAAAAACTTAGCATTAATTTGATGTAAATACCCCTATTTAATTAAATAATAATAATTTATTGCTGTTGTACTTTTCTCGGCTTATGATTATTTCATTGCTAAATATACCTATTGGTCCGGGTGTTCTTTCAACAATTCCTCCGGAGAATAAAAGCCTTCCTTATCCTTAATTTCCTCGCGGACCTGTTTCACTTTTTCCAGGGCGATCACAGAAGCATTGTTCCCAAAAGTATTCCGCACATAAGTAAGTACCGCGGCCATTTCCTCGTCGTTGAGCATACCTCCGAAAGGGGTCATCGGTACCTGTCCGGGATACGTTTTCCCTAATACCTCGATAGGTCCCATCATTCCCTTAAGGGTCAGTTTTATCAATCTTTCCTCACTGCCCGTCACCCAACTGGAGCCGGCCAATGGTGGAAATCCGGAACTTTCCAGACCTTTCCCGTCCGGTTGATGGCAGGTAACACAAAATCCTTCCCTTCCATAGATTTCCGCTCCCTTAACATATGCTTCCCTATCTTTTCCTTTCAATTGGGTCGCAATTTTATTGGCATCGGGGTCCTCCCCTAAATTATGTCCGTTTAAATGTGCAATTGCCGCCTCGTATGGTTTTTGCATCCAGCTATCCAAAGGCTTCTTGCCCGCTTCTTCCACGATGGGGAGTCCTGTTTCCTTATCCAACCAAGATGCTGCTACCAGGGCCTCCAATCGGACCCTTGGATTTTCGTCCCCGGCGGCCTTCATCAAAAGATCGGCCTGATCGGCAAGTTGGTGCCCGCCATATCTTACTACCCGTACCGCGGCGGCACGCGCCCTATAATCATCGGCCTTTAATAATTGGTGCACCAGATCTTTATCTATTTGGTTTAGGCCCCAGGTTACCCAAAGTCCCTCCAATACATGATGCTCATATTTTGGGTCGTTTTTATCCAACCCCTTTACCCATTTGCTCACTTCGGAGAGTACCTCCTTGGCATCCCTTTCCCTGAGTTCCCTTCTTGTCCTGTACCGGGTCCGGAATTCGTGAAGCTTCAGGTTCTCCAATAATTCCCCTATGCTGGCATCCGCAATTTTGGCAGGTTCCACCAAGGGCCTGGAGGGATAGGTTATCCTGTAAACTCTCCCGTGGACATGATCTCGGAGCGGATCTCTTGCATTGTGCTGCATATGTCCGATAAGTACATTATGCCAATCCAGAAAATATAGAGATCCATCAGGGGCAAATTCCATATCCACGGGACGGAAATTGGGATCGGTAGACGTTACCAGATCCAACCTATGTTCGCTCAGATAGCCCGCCGATTCGGGATCATCCTTAATGGTATGTTGTTTGGTACCCAAAAACCCGATCGTATTGCTAATAATGATATCGCCCTGTACCTCGTCCGGAAAATGCCGGCTCGAAATAAATTCCAGTCCGGATGTAGGCCGTACCCTATGGGCATCCTCTATTAGGTTTGCCGGCAAGGGATTGGCCTCTCCGTAACGCGATTTAATGGTCCCGGGCATCATCCAGGTCATATCAGGGCCAGAAGTATGGGCAAAGAAAGGTTGTCCCCAATCATCGAATGCGATTCCCCACGGATTGGGAATGGGCAATTGGGCGGTACGCTCCAAATGGTGCCGTTGCGGACTATACCGATAAAAACCGCCATTGGTGCCCCTTACCGGGCCATAGGCGGTTTCCACATTGGTATGTAAAAAAGTACCTTCCTCCAAATAAATGGCCCCAGAGGGATCCGCAGCAAAAGCACTTATTGCATGATGTGTATCATGGTCATCAAATCCGCTTAATATTATTTCCTTGACATCTGCCTTATCATCCCCGTCGGTATCCTTTAAAAGGACCAGATTGGTGCCTTGCGAGACATATACCCCTTCCGGGGCAAATTCGAACCCGATGACCAAGTGCAATCCATCCGCAAATACGGTCTGCTTATCGGCTTTCCCATCATTGTCCGTATCCTCCAAAATAAGCAGTTTATCATTAGGCTTGCTATCCCCTGCCTTGTAGTGCGGATAGCTAGGCATTACCCCCACCCAGAGTCGCCCTTTATTATCGAACGACATTTGGACCGGATTGGCCAGATCTTCAAACTCTTCCTCGGAGGCGAACAATTCCAATTTATAACCTTCTGCCACACTGATCTTATCCAAGGCTTCTTGACCATAAAGATATCGACCTCCCCCATCTTCATCTACCTCGCCCCTATAATTGGTCTTCACTTCCGGAAGGTTTCTGGTCTTGGCATCCGCAGCCACCAGGTCTATGGTTTCTCCTTTGGTAGCTTTCCAAATGGCCGTGTCCCTTATTGCGGTCATCTGCCTTATCTTTTCTATCTCGTAGGGGTAATTATTGGGACCAAATGGATCATAACGCCGCCCATAGGCATGTACCCCGTTGGGTATCTTAAAATCGTTGTGCCAAAACCAATTTTTTTCCAATACAGCATCATGCACCAATTTACGGTGCTGCTCGGCTACGACCTTATCCTTACCGAATATCCCATCTGCCAATAGTTTCGCAAATTTCTGATATCCCAGATCGTTCAACTGAAATCCGTCTGCCGTTAAATCCTCGTTTTCAGTGTTGTACCACTCTTGGGTCGGGCCAAAGACATCCAGAAACAATACGTTGTTCCTTGTAGCCACTTCGCGCATCGCTTCCGTGTACAGGACCAAATTTGCATTCTCTTTGGTCCCATCGGGGAGATCCATTTTTGCCGAAAGATCCTCAAAGGCGATCGGGGAAACCAATGCCAGTTTAGGGGCAATCTTTCCATTATAGGTCTGTTTGAGCGTATGCCGGATAAACGCCTCAAGTTCCTCTTTGTAGTTGTCCAGGCCCTCCTTGCCCTGAAAGGACTCGTTATAGCCGAAAAATGCTATGATTACATCGGCTTTTAATCGGGCCAACCATTCATCCTCGGTTTCAAAGTGACCGATACTACCCGATTTTTGTGCCAGTTCCGTTTGGAAGACCTCGGCTCCCGGAAAGGCCCAAGGCGAATTGCGGGAAGAATGGGGTCTAAAACCGGGAGTGTTGCCCCCATCGGCCATATTGCGTATAAATAAAAGGCTATCCGGATAGCGAAGGTGCATTTCCGTCTCAAAATGTCCGAAATTCATCATCCTGGAACCCAGGTTGTTCCCGATCAGGACGATGTGCGATTCCTTGTTGATGGGTATGGAATCGCTTTTATCGGTACAGCCAGCGACTGCCAATGCCATACCTAGCATCAAACCAAATTTTACCCGGACTACCTTACTTTTAACGCTCATAATTTTGACCTTCTAAATAGGATTAATAAAAATTGACATGGATACCTTCCGCTACCGATTTCTCACAAGCTTCTATTATTTTTTGACAGCTTATGGCATCCTGTAAACTGGATAAGGGCGCCTCATTGTTCCGAAGCACATTATTTATAAAATGGGTGGTGGTGTTCTTAATGGATTCCGGATAACAGTGATAGGTTTGGGAATGAGCGCCATTGCGGGCATTGATCACCCAATCCCGATAACTGTACCGAGTACTTCCTTTGGTGCCCGTCACTTTTATTATGCAGGTCCACGGATCTCCGGCATGATCATCATTGGCGAAACTTGCCGATAAATGGCTCAAGGTCCCATTCTCCATTTGCATAATGGCCATGGCCACATTTTCTTGTGGGGCGATGGTGGTATCTACCGTATGTTTTAAACAGGATATGGTTTTTGGTATTCCCGCCAAATACAACATGGTATAACTGTGATGGGTAAGTATCTGACGGATCACCCCGGGATAACGGGCCCTGATGTCATCGGCATGATGAATGTTGTACATCATATAGAATTGGGTGATATCGCCCAATTTCCCATCTTCTATCATGGATTTGGCACGTTGGATCCCCGCTTCATAGATATAATTGTGCACCGGCATGCATTTTACCCCTGCCTTCTCTACCGCTTTTTGCATTTTATCCAGTTCCGCAATATTGGAGGCCGCCGGTTTTTCTACCAAAATGTGTTTCCCGGCCTCGGCGGCCCGTATGGTATACTCGCAATGGGTTTCCATATTGGTCAATATAAAGACCGCATCCAGTTCGGGGTCGTGCAACAGTTCGTCTTCCGTTTTATAGGTCTTGCAACCGTATTTTGCGGCTCTCAATGCCCCTTTTTCCGGTGTCCTGTTCCAAAGTCCGACCAGCTCGGCCCCGGGCAGGCTATTAATGGCTTCTGCATGTAGGTCCGCCACATCCCCTGAACCCAATAATCCAATTTTTATAATTTTCATGAGCCCTGTACCGAATAG
>DATGQM010000100.1:0-3529 GCA_035304205.1 Arenibacter sp.
TTTGAGGGTATTGCCAATATCGGTATAAAAATCCTCCATTTCTATATCCAACCGTTCCCCATAGGGGGGATTAAAGACCATATGCAAATGGTTCCCGGTAAATTTTTCGATGTCGAAGAAATTCTTTCTTTCCACAGTGATATATTCGGCAAGATTGGCGTTTATTATGTTGTCATTGGCCTTTCTGACCGCCGAGGGGGCCTTATCATATCCTACGATCTTAAAATGGAATTCCCGGGCCTTTTTTAGGCTGGCATCCACGATCTTTTCAAAAAGATCCGCATCAAAATCGTGCCATTTTTCAAAGGCGAACTCCTTCCTGTTGATATTGGCCGGAATATTACAGGCGATCATGGCGGCTTCCACCAATAAGGTGCCGCTACCGCACATGGGATCTAAAAAATCGCATTGACCGTCCCAACCGCTCAATAATAATAGGCCCGCCGCCAAGACCTCGTTGATGGGAGCAATGTTCGTCGCGGTCCTATATCCCCTTTGGTGCAAGGACCTCCCCGAGGAATCCAAGGCCACGTTACAATGGTCGTTCTGTATATGGATATTGATCCGTACATCGGGGAACTTTATATCCACATCCGGCCTTTTCCCGTCCGTATCCCTAAATTTATCAACAATAGCGTCCTTGGTCTTTTGGGAGACATATAGGGAGTGGGTAAAATTTGCCGAATTCACGGTAGCATCTATGGCAAAAGTGGTATCGGTAGATAAATAGTCGAACCAATCCATTTGATATATTTTCCTATAAAGGTCATTTTCGTCCCGAACCTGAAAGGAATGTATCGGCTTTACGATCTTAATGGCGGTCCTGAGACAAAGATTGGCCTTGTACATAAAACCGGTATCCCCTTCGAAGGAAACGCTCCTTACTCCTTCCTCGACGTTCCCGGCCCCAAGGTTCCGTAATTCCTTCGCCAAAATTTCCTCGAAACCGAACATGGTCTTGGCCACCATTTTAAAATTATTGTTCATACCTTCCTTTAAGATTACCGCAAAAATACATTAATTTTGACCCCCATTGGGCTATTTGCCCAATTAGTACCACACCTAATCGATCGTACATGAATTATATACTACCCATTCTGGCAGTATGGCTAAGCTTTATATTTGTTTATACCACCAAACCAAAGAACAAGGAGGCCTTTAAATTACTATTGGCGTTCAGTGGTGCATTTTTATTGGCCCTCACCGTCTTTGAACTTTTTCCCGAAGTATATACCAACACCGATTCCAAGACCGTGGGGATCTTTATTATGTTGGGTATCCTATTGCAAATATTCCTAGAATTTTTTTCAAAGGGGGCAGAGCATGGCCACGTCCATCTAGACCCCGAAAATTCGGAATTTCCATGGGCCTTATTTGTCAGTCTATGCATTCATTCCCTATTGGAGGGCCTGCCCATAGAAAACCATCACAACATTCTATATGGGATCCTTGTTCATAAGATCCCCATTGCCGTTATTCTAAGTATATTCTTATTGGCTTCCAAAATTAAACTGGGACCGGCCATATTATTTATGGGGCTGTTTTCCATTATGACACCGCTAGGTACACTTATAGCGGCCAATTTCTCGGTGGTGGAAACCTATTCCACTTACCTAAATGCAATTGTAATTGGCGTATTTCTACATATTTCAACGGTTATTTTGTTTGAAAGTTCGGAAGCCCATAAATTTAATCTGCGCAAATTGTTGGTGATTATTATCGGGGTCGCCATCGCATATGTTTTTTAGATGTTCAGCAAAGAAGAATCAAAACGGTTACGGCAAGAATTTTGGATCTCGTTCGGGAAGTCCTTTCCAAGAAAATGGATTTTGTACCATACCAAAATAAAGGATTTCTCCTTTAAATTTCATTTCGACACCAAGGAAGCGATGGTTTCCATGGATATCGAAAACCAGGATTTGGGCAAGCGGATAGAATTATGGGAAAAATTAATATCCTTGCGTTCTACCCTAACGGATGATTACCTTCCAAACATCCAATTTAATGATAGTGTAGTTCTGGAAAACGGGAAGGAAATCTCCAGGATATGGGTAAGCAAAGGTCAAGTTTCCATTCACAACAAAAATACTTGGCGGGAAACCATGGAGTTTTTGAACGATAATATGCTGCAATTTGAGGAATTCTTTAAAGAATACAATATAATTTTCTTAGATTAGGGATTTACTTACAAATAAAAACCAAAAATCTTTGAAAAAAACCACTCCCCTTTTAATTTTAATGACCGTGTTTTTATATTCCTGTTCCGATGATTCGGAATCTAAGAATGAGGTCGATATGGTCTCACCAACTGTCGAGTTTTCCATTGCCGGCATAAACAGCAATATTTCCCCAGGTGAAATCCCCGTAGTCAGTAAGCAGATAGAGATTAATATCGATGCCAAGGATGAGAGAGGGATCAGTAAGGTCGAGGCCTTTATCAATGACGTGAAAGTAGGGGAAGACACGTCCGCTCCCTTTAAAATAGTTATAGATATTTCTTCTTACACCTCAAAAGCTTCATTAACAGGAAAGTATGAGAGTTATACATTAAAAGTGGTCGCCACGGATTTAGCCGGAAATAGTTCATCTGCTGAACAGCAAATTTCCATCGATAATGAAATGCCTTCGATAAGTGAAGTATCATTACAAGAAAATACAGTTATTAACGGTGCAACGAATATCATAACCTTCAGCGTTTCGGATAACGAAGAGATAAGCTCGGTCACAATATATATCAATGACAATTTAATTACAAACATTGATGATGGGAACTATGAATTAAACCTAGATACTTTGGAACTTATTGACGGAAGGAACACCTTAAGAATCGAAGCTAAAGATCCTGCGGAAAATATGGGGAACTACGTCGTTAACTTTATTTCGGATAATACCGGTCCTGAAATTAGTATGGAATCCATTGTCGAAAATCAAATCTTGGATGCAGTCACAGGTTTGGACCCCCAGGTATCGGACAAGTATACAACCATTGCTTCGTTTGAAATTCTTCTTGGTGAAACTAGTTTGGTGATTTTTGATGAAACGGCAACTAGCTATCAATTTGATTTTGACTGTACTCAATTCCCAACTGGAGCGAATAATTTAATTTTTATTGCCAAGGACAAGTTGGAAAATGAATCCAGAACAGAAATACCGATCGAGATATATAGGAGATTAATAACGATTAACTTTCCCCCCAACTTTTTTGACCCCCAATTGGCCAGGATATTTGTTTTTGCTTCCTCTACCGATGGTAAAGTCTTGGATGTTGAGAGGGTCTTTCAAGAAACGGAACAGATTTACCTAAGAACGATAAACGATTTGGAAGCGGACTCGGAATTCTCATTGACCTTTGCAGAATTTATGACAGGGGCTTACGGAAACTGGGCGGAACTTACGACCCTACAAAATTTAAAGCCGTCTAACTTAGACATCTTAAACTTAAAGACAGAACCAAGATTTGAATATGGGCCAACCCAACCTTCGTCATTTCCAATAATAAGATTTGACCCGGATGATATTGTTAGTGGTA
>DATGQM010000101.1:0-16575 GCA_035304205.1 Arenibacter sp.
GGAGGAGCTACTTCCTCAAGATCCAATGCTGCGGCGGAAATTAAGGAAGCCGAAACATCCCTATCCAGAAAATTGGACGATTTATTGAGGGAAGCAGGGGTAGATGCCAGCCTTATGGAAAGTCTTGGCTCTAGCATTAAAAACTTTGAAGGCGCCGCCGAAGGGATAGCACCTACAGTGGATGCCATGGAGTCTACCAAGAAATACTCCGATGAGATGGTCCAGGCCGCGGCCCAAATGGAATCCCTGAACAGCTTGTACAAGGTTCAGTTGGAAAGTGCGAGCAGACAAGCCTCCATCAACGAGGAAGTAGTCCAGAATTCGAGCGCCCTTAAAGATCAAATGGAATCCTTGGCTACCAACCTTTCCTCTTTAAATGGGGTTTACGGAGGTATGTTGTCCGCAATGAACAGAAATTAATTGCTTGCCATTAAATAATCAAACCTAAATTAATTAAATAATTATAAAATAATTAAAAAATGGCAGGAGGAAAATTATCACCACGTCAGAAGATGATCAACTTAATGTATTTGATCTTCATCGCGATGTTGGCCCTAAATATGGGAAAGGAAGTTCTATCCGCGTTCGGTCTTATGAACGAAAAGATGGAGGCTTCCAATGTAAAGACCACGGAAAACAATATGGCTTTCCTTAGCGGTCTGGAAACAAAGGCAGCGGAGAACGATGCAAAATTCGGCCCGCTCTTGGAAGATGCCAAAAAGATAAAGCAATTGTCCGGGGAATATTATGCCTATTTGGAGGAATTGAAAAGGGCCATGATGGTCGATGTGAAAGATCCGAAGGATTACCAGGTAATGGACAAGACCGATTATTTGGACCAACGTTTCTTTAAGGGAGGCCAGCTTAGTGCGGAAGGCAAGGAATTCCTTGATAAATTGGAAACTTACCGTTCGCAGATCTCCGAGGCAATGCCCCAGGAACTCGAAGCGGTGAAATCCTTGGCACAAACCAGGTTCGAGACCGGGGACGAGAATGGCAAGGTCGTAAAAAGGGACGGTACCAAGCAAGATTGGTTAAACTATAACTTTGAAGGCTATCCCCTAATTGCTTCCCTGACCAAGATCACCGCTTTGCAGGCAGATATTAAGGCTACCGAGGAAGATGCATTAAAGGCCATGTTGCAGGGCCAATTGAGCAGCGAAGTATCCATGACCAATTATACGACACTTTTGGAGCAGGAAAAGTCCGCTTTTTATGCGGGCGAAAAATTTTCCGGAAACATTGTGTTGGGCCGTAAGGATGCTACCACCAGACCCAACGAAGTTAATTTGACCTTGGACGGTAGAAAACTGAACGAAGGTGCAGACTACGTTATAGAGGACGGTAGGGTAAGGCTAACGGTCGGCGCAGGTAGTGCCGGTGACCACAAGATAGAAGGTAACCTAGTGTTTATGCAGGATGGGGAGCCGATCCCGGTACCCGTATCCGCAACCTTTGCCACGATCTCCAAACCTAATGCGGCAGTTATTTCCGCCGATAAGATGAACGTGGTCTATAGGGGGGTTTCCAACCCGATCACCATATCGATCCCCGGGATTCCCGATAATAACGTAAGTGCTTCCGCGGCTGGACTTACCAAACAAAGTGGTAGCAAGTATGCTATGAATCCGGGTACCGGAAGAACCGTATCTATTACCGCTACCGGGAAATTGCCCGATGGTCAGACGATCAGGACTTCCTCCGAATTTAGGATCAAGGATATCCCAAGACCGTCCGGATCGATCAGGGGAGAATCCGGAAGTGCCAAAATGGGCAAACAAAACCTGGAAATCTCTACGGTAGGGGCCTTGTTGGAAGATTTTGATTTTGATCTTAACCTTGCGGTAAGTGGCTTTAAATTTAAGGTTCCCGGACAGCCAACGGTAAGTGTAAATGGCAATAAATTGGATGCACGGGCCAAATCTGCGCTGAAAAGGGCAGGTCGTGGGGATGCCGTTCAGATATTTGATATCGAGGCCTATATTACGAACAACAAGGGCTATAAGCTTAAAAAAGTATCTCCCGTAGTTGTGGAGATCACCGATTAATAAAATCAGTGTTGATAAACCGGCCTTGCGCAAATGATGTTTATCCATCAAGGAGCACAAGGCCAAATTGCCCCTCCCGCCATAGGTGGTCCAGGGAATCAAAAAAATAAACTTAAACAAATGAATTGGAAAAATGTTTTGTTGATCGGGGCCGTAACGCTCCTGCCAGTATCCATATCCGCCCAGGCAAATATTCTTAATGCCAAAATGCCGGAAGAGATCGGGAAGAAGACCGAGGCGCAGAAGGCGAAGGATAATGACGCTCCTTTACCCTATGGTTACGTGGATGACAGGGACATTCTCTGGTCCCAGACCGTATGGGAGGTAATAGACCTGGACGAGCGTATTAATTTTCCGTTGTACTACCCCACGGATACCATCGAAATCGGTCCGGATAGGAGATCGCTCTACGATGTGCTGATCAAGAACATTAAAAACGGAAATCTGGAGGATGTCTATGTGGATTCCTACTTTACCGAGAAGAGAAAGTTTAGCGATCTGGCGGCTACCTTGCAAAAAGTGGATACTACGGACTTTGGTTACGAGCAGTATAATGCCGGGGAGCAAATATCCCCAGAATATATCAATCGTAGAAACCTCACTGCTGCCGATCTGGAAGAATACCTGATAAAAGGTATATGGTATTTCGATAAAAGACAGGGAGAGCTTAAATACCGTTTGTTGGGCATTGCACCCGTAGCTCCGGACGTAAACTTTATCGACGACGAGTCCATGGACCTGGCCGAGGCGAAAGTGCCCCTGTTCTGGGTATGGTACCCAAGTGCCAGACAAATACTGCACGAGGCAAAGGTATTCAACCAGCGTAATTCCGCACAGCCCATTTCTTTTGATATGTTGTTGAACGCAAGAAGGTTTAATGCTACCATCTACAAAGAGGAAAATACACATGGAGATCGGGAAATCAAGGATTATATTTCCGATAATGCGCTGTTCCAATTATTGGAATCCAAACGTATAAAGGAAGGTATCCGCGACAGGGAACAAGATATGTGGGCCTACTAGGCCAAGGAATTTCCAATTCAAATCCTTTAAAAAGTGCCGCATCCCTAGATGCGGCACTTTTTTTGACCTAATTTTGTGGAATGGTGGATTTTTTGGTAGTTGGCCTCGGTTTGGCCGGTATTTCTTTATGTGAAGTGTTGGAAAATAACCAACGGTCCTTTACGGTGGTCAGCGATCGATCTCAGACCTCTTCCGTCGTTGCTGGCGGTTTGTACAATCCGGTAATCCTAAAACGGTTTACCCTGGCCTGGAAGGCAGGGGAGCAGTTGGAAATGGCACTTCCCTTCTATCGGCAATTGGAAAAAAGGTTGAACACCGATCTGTTGCACGATCTCCCCGTACTTAGGAAATTTGTTTCCGTCGAAGAGCAGAACCTATGGTTCGAGGCGACGGATAAACCTGGTCTAAGGCCCTTTCTATCCCCTGATGTGATATTTGGTCATAATGAAAATATAGCGGCCCCGTTCGGATATGGCGAGGTATTGGGCACGGGCCGCCTGGACACGGCTACCCTGCTTGCCGCCTATGGGCAATTTCTTTTGGAAAATAACCTTTTGGTCCGAGAGACCTTTGATCATAAGAAATTAAAAATCCATGCCTCCTATGTGGAATATGGCTCCATTGTGGCCAAGAACCTTGTTTTCGCCACGGGGTTCGGGCTCAAGGACAATCCCTATTTTAACTATTTGCCATTAAATGGGACGAAGGGGGAACTATTGACAATTAGGGCACCGAGACTCAAGGAGCCTATGGTAATCAAATCTTCGGTGTTTATCATTCCCATGGGCGAAGACCTTTATAGGGTAGGGGCGACCTACAATAGGGATGATAAGACCAATATCCCTACCGGGGCGTCAAGATCGGAACTGTTGCGCAAGCTGGACACTTTTCTCAAATGTCCGTATGAGGTAACGGACCATGTAGCGGGTATACGACCCACTGTAAGCGATAGAAGACCATTGGTAGGGAGACATCCCCAATATGGCAATTTATATGTGCTTAACGGACTTGGGTCCCGGGGGGTGATCATTGCGCCTATGGCCGCCCATCAACTTTATGGGTTAATGGCCCAAAATGTCCCAATAGATAGGGAAATGGACGTGTCCCGCTTTGATTCCAAATAGATCAGGTATTGATCTTGCTCCTTTCCGGGTCGTAATGAATGAATAAATTTGCCCATATATTCCGGGAAACACGGATGATAAAGGGCATGAATACGATAAGGGTAACAACAATGGCGATAAAGGTGGCCGTAAGGCTGGCCTTTAATATTAAAAATGAAATTACAAAAGCGGCCGTGCCAAAGGCTATGCCGACACCATAACTAACGTACATGGCCCCGAAAAAAAAGGAGGGTTCTATTTTATATTTGGTATTGCAATGTGAACAACGTTCGTTCATTTTGAAAATATTGAGCATATTGTACGGATTTTTATCCTTATACATGCTTTCACCATGGCATTTTGGACAAGTTCCTGTTAAAATGCTGTAGAGTTTGTTTCCTTTTTGTAACATTTGCAAAAATTTTTACAAAAATACGTTATTGTTCAATCATTCATATAGCTACATTCTTAAATTATGCTTAATATCCACAACCTCTCGGTTTCCTTTGGGGGCGAATATTTATTTGAGGAAATATCATTTCGATTAAATTCCGGGGACAGGGTTGGCCTTATCGGAAAAAATGGGGCGGGGAAATCCACCCTCTTAAAAATACTGTCCAAGGATATGCCCATAGACTCCGGTACAATAGCCTCGGATAAGGATATTAAGATGGGTTTCTTAAGACAGGATATCGATTTTGAACAAGGAAGAACGGTCATGGAGGAAGCCCATCAGGCTTTTTATGAAATTAAGGCGTTGGAGCTGAGGTTGGACGAGATCAACCATCAATTGGCGGAACGTACGGATTACGAAAGCGAGTCTTACAACCAACTTATCATAGACCTGAGCGATGTAACCCACCACTATGAAATCCTTGGCGGATATAATTACCAGGGGGAAACCGAGAAGGTGTTGTTGGGACTTGGATTTAAAAGGGAGGATTTCGACAAAAAAACGGATACTTTCTCGGGAGGTTGGCGGATGCGGATAGAACTGGCCAAACTGCTACTGCAGAGCAATGATGTGCTTTTGTTGGATGAGCCCACCAACCACCTGGATATAGAATCCATTATCTGGTTGGAAAACTTTCTTAAAAGTTATACGGGCGCGGTAATGATCGTATCCCATGATAAGATGTTTTTGGATAACGTGACCAACCGTACCATTGAGATTTCCTTGGGAAGGATCTACGACTATAACAAACCTTATTCCAAATACCTGGTATTGCGCAACGAAATGAAGCAACAGCAATTGAATGCCCAAAAAAATCAGGAGAAGGAGATACAGCAGGCAGAGCGCTTGATCGAAAAGTTTAGGGCGAAGTCCACCAAGGCCTCCATGGCGCAGTCCTTGATCAAGAAGTTGGATAGGATGGAGCGGATAGAAGTGGATGAGGACGATAATAGTGTGATGAACCTAAGATTCCAGATTTCCGTTACCCCGGGAAAAGTGGTTGTTGAAATGGAAGGCCTATCCAAAAATTATGGGGATAACCATGTTTTAAGGGATATCGATCTATTGATAGAAAGGGATTCCAAGACGGCCTTCGTGGGGCAGAACGGACAGGGCAAGTCCACATTGGCCAAGATATTGGTCGGGGAATTGGCACATACAGGGCATTTAAAACTAGGGCATAATGTCCAAATTGGATATTTTGCCCAGAACCAGGCCGAATATTTAGATGGGGGGAAGACTATTTTGGATACCATGACGGACGCCGCTAATGAAACCAATAGGAGCAAGGTAAGGGATATATTGGGATCCTTTCTATTTAGGGGGGACGAGGTGGACAAATATGTGAAAGTACTCTCTGGGGGGGAGCGGAACCGGCTGGCATTGGCCAAGATGCTGTTGCAGCCCTTCAATGTGCTGGTTATGGACGAACCTACCAACCATTTGGATATAAAATCAAAGAACGTACTAAAACAGGCCCTGCAAAATTTTGATGGGACCCTGATCTTGGTCAGTCACGATAGGGATTTTCTACAGGGGCTTACCAATAAGGTCTATGAGTTTAAGGACGGCAGTATCAAAGAATACCTTGGGGATATCGATTTTTACTTAGAGGAACGAAAAGCGGTCGATTTTAGGGCTATCGAAAAAAAACAGGTCCCCTTGCAAAAGAAGGAGAAACCCGTGGGGAATCCTATTGATCTTGAAGTCCAGAAAAGAATCAAATCCCTGAAAAACAAATTGGGTTCGGCCGAGACCGAGATCGCCCAATTGGAAAAAAAGATTGCGGCCATCGATCACGATCTACTTATGGATTATGACGCTACCATTGCAAAACCCAATTTCTTTGACTCCTATCAAAAGAAAAAAAGAAATTTGGAAGAACTCATGAAATCTTGGGAAGAGCTTAGTGTGGCCCTGGATGGATTGGATGTGTAAATTCCAAGCTGGGAAGCATTATTATTGTAGGAAAAACAGAATCCATATTTCCATTCTTTCCCCACAACTTAATGTGCTTTCACAACAAAAATAGACGCTTTCCTGCTGTTTATCGATTATTTTTGTAGATTCACCGAAAATGAACAACCTTTGTAGGATAATTCCGATTGGAGGCAGGCTATTGGATGGATGGGAAAGAAGATCGCCTTTAGGAGGACTCCAACGATACTCGGAAGTTGCAAAATTTATCAATAAGGTGAATCAATGAATATCAAGGGCCAAAAATTAAGAAATAGAAACCTCTTCGCACTAGTTGTTTGCGTGGGTTTTTTAGGAATGGTCAATGCCAACGTCCCGGAAAGTGAAAAAAATGCCCTTTTGGCGCTTTATCATAATACCGATGGTCATAAATGGAACATCACATGGGATCTGGATGGGGATGTCACTACTTGGCACGGTGTTAAAGTGGCGAACGGCCATATTATAGGGGTCGATCTGTTCAGGAACAATCTTAGCGGAAGCTTGCCCAATGCCATAGGCGACCTTGGATATTTGGAACATTTGAACTTGGCATTTAACGATATTGGGGGGTCCATTCCGGAAAGTATTTCCAAACTTCAAAAATTGAAGATCTTGAGATTGGAAATGAATAGGCTAACGGGGGTAATCCCCCCGCAAATAGGAAATATGACCGCCTTGATGAGGTTTACCGCTTTTAATAATTTTTTGGGCGGGCAACTTCCTCAAAGCTTGGGAAAACTGGTCCATTTAAAGGAACTTAACCTGTCGAGCAATGGTCTGACCGGGCAGATTCCCGATTCTTTGGGCGAACTGTCACAATTGGAGAGTCTTGGCCTATTCGAAAATAAATTAATTGGTTCCATTCCGGAGGAAATGGGAAAGTTGGTCGCATTAAGGGAATTGGTGCTTGCCAACAACCAACTGGGCGGTACAATTCCGAAAGAGTTTGGCCAGTTGGCCAGTCTACAGGTGTTCCAGATACAGAACAACAATATTTTATCCTTCGAGAATTATGAGGACATGAATTTCAGCCAATTTATGGTTTTCGATTATGATAAGGAAAAGATCGATATCATGTATAGGGATTTTGATGTACACCAAACACGAACCGTTAATACGAAATTTGAGGATAAAATAAACGAATAAAGGATTGTTTTAAATTAGGTTGGTTAGTTAAGGGGGTACTGAAAAGTATCCCCTTTTCTTTAATACAGTTCCTGGTTACAATAAAATAGGCCGGTTATTTTACGGGATCTTCTATCGGGGCAAGCCATAATTATCCTAAATTTGCCTGGAGAACCGGATATCAAAGAAATGTACGAACACTTTTTTCAGTGCCCTTATTGTTGGGAGGAAATATCCATGTTGTTGGATCCATCCATTTCCAAACAGACCTATGTAGAAGATTGTGAGGTTTGTTGTAACCCCATATCGGTTACCACTACCTTTAACGGGGGAGAGCTCGTAGGTTTTGAAGCCTTGGATATCGGTCAATAAAAGAAGATCCAAAAACTGAGCTATCCCGTGTTTTTGGACCTTTGTCCCGATCGACCTATTTCTTATAATCCCCCGCATTTACGACGGTCCATTCCTTATAAGGTTTAAGATATTTCCGAATGGCCTGGTTAACATCGTTCACGGTCAGGTTTTTCACTTTTTCTTCCAAGGATTTTTGGAAGTCCATATTTCGGTTATAAAATATGTTGTTGTTTATTAGGTTGGCCAGTTCGGCGTCCTTGGCCCTGGATACGTTTTCCTCCTGAACCCATCCATTTACGGCATCCTTTAATTCATCTTCCGTAATGCCGTCCTTAATAAAACGATCCAATTCTTCCTTAAATCCGGTTTGGACCTTTGCGTAGTTCATAGGTGCATATATGGCATATAGGTACATGGATGAGTTTTGGTCATCGGCATCGGCATCGGCCTGGAACCCTGCCCCGGCCCCATAACTGACCCCGTCCTGCTGGCGCAGTCTATTGGCGATCCTTGAATTTAAAAAGCCACCGCCCAAGATGGTGGCCGCTATGTTTAAGGCCGCATAGTCCTTGCTATCCTCGCTGATCTTGATATTTAAGCCTCCAAGGGTCATGGCGTTTTGCTTGTCCGGTGTCAGGATATCCTCATTTATGGCTTTGGAGACGGAATACGGATCCTTGATCCGTTCATAGGAATTATTGCTCGTATAGTTACCGAATTCTTTTTCCATAAATGTTTTTACCTGTCCCGGATCCATATCCCCTATTCCCACCATAATGGATTTTCCCAGTCCGTAGAACGCCTTATGGAAATTCTGTAGATTCGCAATGGTAAGTGCTTTAATAGCAGCTTCTTCCTCCTTGACGGACATAGCGTAAAGGGGGTGGCCTTTTGCATATTCGTTGTTTAGTTCGGATAATCTTTTCGAGGCCAAAAATTGGGGCTCGGTCTTATTGCTTTCCAGTATGGCCAATCTTTCGGTTTTTAATTTCTCCAGTTCGGCAGTATCAAAGGCGGGGTTTTTTAACATTTCCGACATTAGGGCCAAAGTAGGCATCAGGTTTTCTTCCGTAGAATTTATTGTGGCATACACGTTTCCGTTGTTGGCGCCGAACGAAATGGAAGATTTTAATTTGCTCAATTCGTCATCTATCTGCTGTCGGGTCATGGATACGGTCCCCTTATTTAACATACTGGCGGTGAAGGACGGTATCACACCTTTATTGGAAAGGGATTCTACGTCCCCGTTTCTAGTGCTAAAAATAAGCCTCACGGTGTTGCCCCTATTGTTTTTATCAATAATTCCGTAGGCTATCCCGTTGGACAATACGCCCTTGTCCAATCTTGTTCCAATAGCATCATAGGCAACATCAAAGGCTTCCCCCGTGCCAAGGTCTTCACGGCCTTTGTATGCGGTTACAAGCTCGTCCAAATTTTTGGTGTGCGGTATTTCTATTCTTTCCGGTTGTTTGGTCGGGATAAACCTTCCTATGGTCCTATTGGTGGGAATCAGATAATCAGTGGCGACCTTGTTCACTTTATCCAAGTTCATTTCCTCAATCCTGTCACGGTGTATAAAGGCCAATCGCCAATCGCCCGCCCCAATAAATTCGCTCATATACGTGCCCAGATAGGCAGAATTTCTGAAGATCAGATCTATCTGCTTTAAAAGATTGGCCTTGGCCCGATCTAATTCCTCTTGGGTTATGGGGGAGGTTTTGAGGGCATCCAAGGTTTCCTTCATTACCCTTTCCGCTTCCTGGGCATCTTTATCCGATGGTACATCCACGTTCATGTACAAAAATCCCGGTTCCTTGGTAAAGGGCGAAAAAGACCAGACCGTAGAGGCCTTCTGCGCTTCTATCAATGCCTTGTATAGTCTGCCCGAGGGTTCGTCCGTCAGTACGTTTTCTACTAGGGCCATGGCGGAATAATCTTCATGTGAGCCCGCCGGGGTGTGGTACATGGCCGAGGCGACCTGTACATCCCCGACCCGACTCAAACTGACCATTTTTTCGCCGTCCTGCGCCGGTTCCTCTGTATAGGATTCCCTGATGGGGGTATCCGGTTTTTGTATCTTGCCAAATTTTTTATCGATTAGGGCCAGGGTCTTGTCCATATTAAACTTACCGGTAACCATTAATACGGCATTGTCCGGCCTATAGTATTTTTTGTAGAAGGCCTTTAGGTTCTCAATAGGGACACGTTCTATGTCGGAACGGTTCCCAATGGTGGAATTGCCATAATTGTGCCATAAAAATCCGGCATTGATCACTTTTTCCATGAGTACGCCTACCGGATCGTTTTCCCCACTTTCAAATTCATTTCGGACTACACTAAATTCGCTGTCCAGATCTTTTTTTGCTATATAGGAATTCACCATCCTATCGGCTTCGAGGTCCAAGGCCCAATCCAGGTTTTCATCCGTGGCATTAAAGGTCTCAAAATAGTTGGTCCTATCGTACCAGGTGGTACCGTTGGGACGTGCCCCACGGGCACTTAATTCCTTGGGGATATCCGGATGGCCGGGAGTGCCCTTGAATACCATATGTTCCAAAAGATGGGCCATACCTTTCTCCCCATAGCCCTCGTGCCTGGACCCTACCAAGTAAGTGATGTTTACGGTAATGGTCTGTGCGGAATTGTCCGGAAATAATAATACCTTTAGGCCATTGTCCATTTGGTATTCCGTAATTCCTTCTACGGTAGCGATCTTTTTAAATTGTCCGTTTACGGTGAGGCCGCTAAAAATCAATGTGATTAAAACCAGGGATAGGGATTTGATCTGCATATGGATATCGGTTTTGGATTGACCAATATTACGAAAATTCCTGAAGGATTTGGACTATAAAATTTCATAAAATTCATATTTGGATGGATTTATTTCTCAAATGAACGTCCCTTATTAAATAATAAGTAATATTTTTAAGCTCAAAATTTAAATTGAGCATTAATGCAGAATAGTTCCGTCCGATTTTTTAAATCACCAAATTTTTACCTTTTATATATTGCCAGTGGAATGTTGATCCTCGGGTCTTGTAAAACGACCGCCCCTATTTCCGGGGAACAGGTTCAAAAACCGGAAGCGGGGGAGGTATATACGGAAACAATACCGGTAACCGATATTTCCTTTGATATGGTTTTGATACCGGAAGGAAGCTATATGATGGGGAGTCCGGCCTCCGAAGCCAACAGGAAAGCGGATGAGGGCCCCATGAAGGAAGTGGCCCTGGATGCTTTTTATATGGGCAAATATGAACTGGGTTGGGAGGTTTTTGAACTTTTCTTTAAACAGAACCAAAGATTGTTCCAAACTTTGGAGTCAGATAAATTAAATGCGATAGATGCGATAACAAGACCCAGTCCGCCGTACGAGGATCCGTCCTATGGAATGGGCAAGGCGGGATATCCCGCTATAAGCATGTCGACTTATTCCGCTCTGGTATTCTGTAAATGGTTGAGTACCGTAACCGGCAGGTTCTATAGGTTGCCCACGGAGGCCGAATGGGAATATGCGGCCAAGGCCGGTACCGGTACCGCTTATTCATTTGGGGACGATGTTTCTAAATTGGGCGATTATGCCGTCTATTATAAGAATTCGGATACCCATTATTCAAAAGTGGGCACTAAGTTGCCCAATCCCTGGGGCCTATATGATATGCACGGGAATGTTGCGGAATGGACGTTGGACGAATACAAGGAAAATGCATATGCTATCTCGGAATCCAAAAATCCATGGATCAAACCTACAGTAATCCATCCAAGGGTAATACGTGGCGGTTCTTGGGACGATGATGCGGATGTTCTGCGTTCTTCGGCAAGAACAGCCTCTAGTTTAAGATTGCAGAAAAGAGATCCCCAGATTCCGAAAAGCTTTTGGTGGAATACCGATTCCAATTTTATCGGATTCAGATTGGTCAGTCCAAAAGTACAACCGAGCAAGGAGGAACAGAAACAATTTTGGCAGACCGTGTTGGACGAATAGGCCAAAAATCGACTTCATTGAATAACATTAAAATAGTAGCATGGGAAATCGACTTCTCTTAATATCATTCTTATTTACCGTCCTTATAGGGTATTCCCAGGAAACCTATGAGCTTTCCGAGGGCAGTCTTCTCACGATCAGCGGTACTTCCACAGTGCATGACTGGGTCGTTACGGCCAATAATTTGAAGGGGACAATGTCCTATGCGGATAATATAAAGGATATAAGCCTTCAGGTGCCCGTGGCGGATATTAAAAGCGAACGGGGTGCGGCTATGGATAAGAAAATGCACGGGGCGTTAAAGATGGAAGAACATCCCGAAGTATCGTTCACTTTTCAAGAAATCGATAAGAGCGATGGCCTGTCCATTAAGGGAAAACTGACCATTGCCGGGGTAGGCAAATCGGTAGACCTTAAATCGGAGGTCTCGGCATTGGACAACGGGTACCGTGTAACGGGATCCAAGGAAATCATATTGCAGGATTTTGGAATGGAACCACCTACTGCCATGTTCGGACAGATCGTGGTGGGGGATAAGGTAACCATAAATTATAATCTGGTCTTCATAGCAGAATAGCATTCTTCTTCAACTGTTCTCTCCTAAATTCCCGCACCTATTCCCATAATAGATTTTAAGGGTGCGTGGAACATTCTATTTATCCTCACCATAACAATGACAGATATGGGAATAACCATATTGTTCATTCCCGTGAATAAATAAAAATGTTTAAAATGTATCTGCCTTGGACAAATCTGGATGTGAATTATGAATTATTAAATTTTATATTTGAATAATTGATTAAAAGGTTTTTCTTTTATGAGAATTATTAAGAATTTATTGGTTTATATCCCATGTTTGTTGGTTCTCTCCTGCAATGGTCCCGATTTGCCCGAATTGGTGGCCATTGAATATGAAAAATTGCCAAAGGATATTGATTTCAATATACACGTTAAACCCATCTTGTCCGATAAGTGCTTTATATGCCACGGTCCCGATGAGGCAAAAATCGAGGCCGGTCTACAGTTGCATACCCAGGAACTGGCATTTGCGGAATTAAAGGAATCCCCCGGAAAATTTGCCCTTCTCCCCGGCAACCTTAATAGGAGCGAGGTGTTCCATAGGATTATTTCCGAGGACCCCAATTATGTGATGCCCGAGCCGGGTTCCCATCTTACCCTGACCGATAGGGAGAAGGCCATTTTGATAAAATGGATCGAACAAGGTGCGGAATATGAGGAGCATTGGGCCTTTATAAAGCCAAAGGAGTATGATGTGCCCGAGGTGGATAATAAGGAACTCGTAGTGAATCCGATCGATAATTTTGTGCTTTCCCGAACGGAACAGGAAGGTTTGGGCCATGCACCCTTGGCCGATAAGGAAATTATATTGAGGCGACTTTATCTAGACCTCACCGGTCTGCCCCCTACTATAGCGGATATGGAGGATTTTTTGAAGGATAATTCTCCCCGTGCCTATGAAAAACAAGTAGACAAATTGCTTGCCTCTCCCCAATATGGGGAACAAATGGCCCTGGGGTGGATGGACCTTTCCCGATTTGCCGATACCCACGGTTACAGTGTTGACCGATATAGGGATATGTCGCCCTGGCGCGACTGGGTGATAGATGCCTTTAATAGCAATATGTCCTATGAGCAATTCGTTACCTGGCAATTGGCGGGAGACCTTATGGAAAACCCCAGCAGGGAAATGATCCTGGCCACTGCCTTTAACCGTATCCACCCCCAAAATATGGAAGGTGGGATTGTAAACGAGGAGTTTTTGGTAGAATATGCCGTGGATCGTGCCAGTACGGTCGGTCAGGCCTTTTTAGGGCTTACCGTAGCCTGTGCCCGGTGCCACGACCATAAATACGACCCCATATCCCATAGGAATTTTTACCAACTGACCGATTTTTTTAATAATGTAAATGAATCGGGCCAAATTTCCTGGAACAATGCCATGCCCGTCCCTACCCTAAGACTCACTACAGAAGAGGAGGAAAAGGTGCTATTATATATGGATAATTTGATCGTAGAGGCGGAAAATAAGATCGAGGAAAAGGAGCGGACCGAAGTGGCCGTCGATTATGAAGAATGGTTGTCCGACAATAGCTATATGGCAATTCCGCCAAGCGAGCCCTCACTAGGGTTAGTGGCTTATTTTGACCTTGATGACCCCAGTTTAAGGAATAGAACGAAGCCCGGCGAGAAGGGAACCATGAAAAGGGAAGGTACGGAGGGACAACGGATAGATCTAAGGGAAGGCAAAGAGGGAAAAGGGGTGTTGTTGGATGGCGATACCTGGCTCGATCTAAAAAAAGCAGGTGTTTTTGGTAGAAACGATGCCTTTAGTATAAGTCTTTGGGCCAATATTCCCGCAGATATCGAAAACGGTAATATTTTCCATAAGGGCGATGGTGCCATTCTTTATAATTGGCGGGGATATCATCTTAGGATCGTGGATAATAAATTGGAATTGATGATGGCGCATACGGCCCCCAATAATGCCATAACCGAGATTACAAAAACCGGTTTCCCTAAAGACGAATGGGTGCATTTTGCCATGGTCTACGATGGTTCCAGTAAAGCCGAAGGCCTTAAGGTATTTGTGAACGGCAAGGAACAGGAAACCGAGGTGAAAATAGATAATCTGTACAAGGACATTCTCTTTCGGAACAACAATGAGCCCGGACTTCAACTAGGGGCGCGTTTAAGGGGTAGGGGGATAAAAGGGGCGGTAGTGGATGAAATAAAGGTCTTTGAAAGGGACCTGTCGGTCGTAGAAATCATGCAATTGGCCGAGAATCCCGATCTTACCCATATTTTCGAAAAAGAAGCATCCGCACTGCTCCCCCCGGAGAAGAATATTTTAAGGGAATATTATACGAAGGCGATTTCGCATAAAACCAAAAAGGACTATGAGGAATTGGCAGAGCTGAGAAAGAATTACGTGGATAGTATGGAAAAGGTAAAGGAGGTGATGGTCATGGAGGAAACCCCGGTTCCCGTGCCATCCTATGTCCTGGATCGTGGCGTTTACGATGCTAGGGGGGAAGAGGTCTTCCCTAGTACCCCCGCGGCTATCTTCCCCATGCCGGAAGATTATCCGAAGAATCGGGCGGGTTTTGCCAAATGGCTCTTTCATGGGGACCATCCGCTGACCGCAAGGGTAGCCGTAAATCGGTTTTGGCAGCACTATTTTGGCTTTGGGCTGGTCAAAACGTCCGAGGATTTTGGAAATCAGGGGGAAATGCCCAGCCATCCCGAACTGTTGGATTGGTTGTCCCTTTATTTTATGGAATCGGGCTGGGACGTAAAGGCATTACAGAAGATGATCGTCATGTCGAATACCTATCGGCAATCGTCCTTGGCAGATGGCACATTATTGGAAGTGGACCCGGAGAACAGGATGCTGGCAAGGGGCCCTTCCAAAAGGTTGACCGCCGAAATGCTGCGCGACAATGCACTGGCCGCTTCCGGCCTGTTGAACAAGACCATAGGAGGGGAAAGTGTAAGCCCTTATCAACCGGAAGGTCTTTGGAGGGTGAACGGGGCGACCTATCATGAGGATACCGGTGATAAGCTTTATCGCAGAAGTATGTATACCATATGGAAACGTTCGGTGCCACATCCTACCTTGGCTACTTTTGATGCCCCGGCAAGGGATTTCTGCTCCACACAAAGACAGGAGACCAATACGCCCTTACAGGCCCTAGTGCTAATGAACGATCCCACCTATGTAGAGGCTTCCCGGGTCCTGGGCAAGCAAATGAGCGAGGAGGCAGATCTTAAACTGGCTATATCCCAGGTTTTTAGGCAATTGACGGGACGAAAGATCAAAGGGAACGAGCTGGAATTGCTCGTGGACCTTCAGGAAATCGAATATAAAAAATTTACCGAAGATCCGGATAGGGCCAAAGGATGGCTGAATACGGGGGAGTTTAGATTGGAAAGTACGGACAATAAGGCCCTCGTCGCCGCAAACAGTGTCGTGGCCAATACCATTATGAACACGGATGCCTGTATTGTTAAAAGATAAAATGTGAGCCTGCCCCAAAAGTAGCGTACAGTTTTTATTCAACAAAAATTGAAATTGTAATAAATACAACAAGCTGATTATCGATAATAAATAAAATAAGGGAAATAAAAATCCTTAACTCCTTAACTTTTTACTCTTAGTATGTGCGAACATCACGATAAATTAAGATCCAATAACAAAGACCTTCAGTATATTGAAGGTCAGTTGGACAGACGGGAGTTTTTTAAGAAAACCTCCCTGGGTATCGGTGCACTTGCCCTTGGTTCCCTATTGGGTACGGAAAAATTATGGAGCGCTATACCGCCGTCCATGGAAAGCAATGGTTCCATACGTGGCTTTACGAAAAACCATTTGGGCCTTCCCCATCATTTGCCCAAGGCGAAACGTATAGTCTATCTTTTTCAAAGTGGGGGTCCCTCCCAATTGGATCTGTTCGACTATAAGCCCAAGTTGAAGGATATGTTTGGGAAGGACCTACCGGATTC
>DATGQM010000102.1:0-3128 GCA_035304205.1 Arenibacter sp.
AGGCTAGTACGGGCCGCCTCTTCTTTGCGGCCAATTTTACGGATGGTTATGGGGGGACGGATCTATATTTTGTATATACCAATGATGGGATAATTATGTCGGCACCGGTCAATCTGGGTCCCAGGATCAACACGCCGGGGAACGAGATCGCACCCTTTATTTTTGATAATAGCCTTTATTTTTCCTCCGATATTTTTTATGGGCTAGGAGGGATGGATATCTATAGGTCTAATTTACAACCGGACCATGGCTTTAGTATCCCCGTAAATTTGGGATCTGGGATCAACTCCGGGGAAGACGATTTTGGATTTATTATTAAGGATAACGATACCCATGGGCTAATGGGATATTTCTCTTCCAATAGAAAAGGAGGGAAGGGGAATGATGATATCTATGGCTTTAACGTGGATGAAAAGCCCGGTTTAAAGACCTTGGCCCTAAAGGGGAAAGTGCAAAAACCAAATGAGGGAGAGGGCGTTGATAGCGCGAGGGTTCGCCTCCTGGATGACGAGGGCAGGACCATAAAGGAAGTGTATACCCTGGTAGATGGTAGTTATGAGCTGGAGATTCCATGGCGGGAGAATGTGGTGCTGGAAGTGGTAAAAGAACGGTACTCCGGTTATTCCAAAGCCTATACCGATACGGAATTCGCAAAACTGAATACCTCTAATTTTAATATAGGCCTCGTATATATAGAAGATATATTGAGCGATAGCGAAGACCAGAAGGTCATTAAACTGAACAAGTTCTATTTTAAGAAAGGAAGTTCGGAAATTACCCCCGAGATTGCTATGGAACTGGAAAAAGTGACCAGTGCGTTGAAAAATTTCCCGGAAATGCAATTGCGGATCGAGTCGCATACCAATAGCCGTGGAAGTAATAGCTCTAACTTTACACTCTCACAAAAGAGATCGGATGCCATTAAAAAGTATCTTCTGGAACATGGGGTACCCCAAGGGAATATACTGTATTCTATGGGGTATGGGGAAGAAAAAATATTGAACAACTGTAAAAATGGGGTCTTTTGCCTGGAGATGTTGCACAATGTAAACGAAAGGTCCCTGATCGTGGTATTGAATTATAATCTTTTGTTCTAACCTATTGATGTTTTCTATAAACTTTGAAGAGCATCTTGTTCTTACGACAGTTTATTTTATCTCTATTTTTTCCCCATAAAATTTAGGCTGCGTATTCAATGCCAGGTCGATAAAGACCTTTACCCGGGCAAAATATTCCCTTACCCGCACTTTTAACCCGTTCTTCATGGATATATCCCCTGCATTGAAACCAATGGCATCCAGGCCTTTCTTGCCGGCCAGATAGATGGCCCTATCATTATGGAATTTTTGGGAAATGATGGTCACCTTATCCAGTCCGAATACAACCTTGGCCCTTACCATGGAATCCAAGGTCCGAAATCCGGCGTAGTCCAAAAAAATACGTTCTTCCGGTATTCCCCCCTTGATCAGGTCCCTTTTAAAAATAATGGGTTCGTTATAATACCGGCTGCCGTTGTCGCCGCTGACCAGGATATAATCTATTTTTCCCGCCTTAAAAAGAGCGATGGCCGCATTTATCCTATTGGTGTAATATGGATTGGACCTGCCCCCGACCAATCTGTGCGAAGTCCCTAAAACCAGCCCCACTTTGTTCTTTGGTATTTCATCGATATGCCCATAGGTTTTTCCCTCGGTGGCATTTTCGATAGTAGCACTGCACAGAAACAAAATAAAACATACGGTGATTAGGATGAACAAGCAGGCATACCCTATTTTTTTCCCCATTCTTTCGGTAAATCAATGTTAAAGGTAATAAATCCGTTCAAAATAATATTCAAATTGAAATCAGTTACGGATGGGTTTATCAGGTATGGGTCAGATCGGAAGAGAGAGAAAACATTGGATAGTCCCATATCCGGGCTTTACGGGACGGCCTATATAAATAAACCCCGACATATAAAGGTCGGGGTCTTTTTTTCATTATCAAGTTAATATTGACTTTTTTATTCCGCGCTAGCTCCAATATTTCCCTGTGCGAGGATAATTTCCATATGATCGGCATTTTGGTGAATGCTGATATGGCCATTATACTGAACCAGTTGTTCGTATGTTATTGGCGTACCATCGTCCAAGGCAGTGACTATGGTGGTACTGGATTCACAATCGCAATCTATAACTTCCAAGGTGATGGTGGCCGCCCCAGGGTTTGCCGTACTTCCCAAATAGATGAAGGCCGGATGGACGTCTACGGAGGATCCGTTTATTTCCAATAAGACCGTTGTTGATCCGTCCGCATTTTTTGTAAAGGTAGCCTTACCGGTTATATTGGAATTGGAAACCGAAGTTAGCGGAAAAACCTTTACACTTGTGTTAGGAGTCCCGTCGTTGTCGTCCTTGCTACATCCCGTAACTACTAATGCGACCATTGTAAGAATTAAGTAGATTTGTTTTTTCATTTTCTAGGAGGATTTTTAATTCATATCAAAGGTTATGAAATATTATTGCTAGTAATATATTAATGCCTCGATCGGTACAAATATTCGATGAACTGAATTTAAAATACTGAAAATGCCTTCGATTTCCAGTAATAAATATTTTAAAGATAGGAGGCGAAGAATATTTTTAGGGGCTTTTTCCCTCATAATTTTAACTCTTTTACTTTAGAAAAGGATGAGCCCTTCCCATAATTGAACGTTTTTCGGGATTGTGCAGGTGTAATTGATGGAAATTATTTGAATTTCCACAATGAAAGGTTATCTTGACAAGACGATTTTGGATATTGGAAACCGGATTAAGACTATCGATATGATCAAGAATTTAAAAAAGGACCGCTGCGATCTTTTGCTACAAGGTAATTATTGGGGGCACTTGGCATTTACAGGCCATAGCTCGCCCTATGCGCTCCCTATAACCTATTATTACGATAAGAAAAATAATTATATTATAAGCACCTCGGGGGAAGGTCACAAAATTGATTGCTTAAGGGAGAACAAGTTGGTCTCCCTTAATGTTTCTGAGGTCGTTTCGGTAAATAACTGGAGCTCTGTCTTGGTCCATGGCGAATATGAGGAATTAAAAGGAATCGATGCAAAATATCAGCTGCATCAATTTGTACAGGGAATAAAAAGG
>DATGQM010000103.1:0-3578 GCA_035304205.1 Arenibacter sp.
TACCGCTTTGGTTTCCTGCAGTTCCGGGTCCGCCTTTATTTTGTCCAGGATCGCATCTACCTTTTCCAATTCCAGATCGATAATATCGTCCATAATACGCTGTGCGGCACTTATATGTTGCTTGAACAGCTTAAAATCGAAGCTGGCCTTATCGGTAAAGGGCCGATCTACATATGAGAAAAGGTTAATGGCCAATAAACGGCAGGAATCGTAAGGGCATAAAGGAATTTCCCCGCAAGGATTGGTAGATACGGTCTGGTAGCCTAGATCGGAATAACAATCGGGTACCGATTCCCGGATAATGGTATCCCAGAACAAAATACCCGGTTCTGCAGATCGCCATGCATTGTGTACGATTTTATTCCACAGTTTTTGTGCATCTATTGTCTTGGAGACTTTGGGATCTGCGCTATGGATGGGAAATTTTTGGGTGTAGGGTTGTCCGCTTTCGATCGATTGCATAAATTCATCGTCCATTCTCACGGAAACATTCGCCCCGGTCACTTTTCCCTGCTCCATTTTGGCATCTATAAAGTCTTCCGCATCCGGATGGTTTATAGAAACCGATAACATTAACGCCCCCCTTCTTCCATCTTGGGCCACTTCCCGGGTGGTATTGGAATAACGTTCCATAAAAGGAACCAGTCCGGTAGAGGTAAGAGCCGAATTTTTAACGGGCGAGCCCTTGGGCCGGATATGGGAAAGGTCATGTCCCACCCCTCCACGGCGCTTCATCAGCTGGACCTGTTCCTGGTCTATTTTTAGGATCCCCCCATACGAATCGGATACGCCCTCATTGCCGATTACAAAGCAATTGGAAAGGGATGCGATCTGGTAGGGGTTGCCAATGCCGGCCATAGGGCTACCTTGCGGTACGATATATTTAAAATTCTTGATAAGGTCAAAAATTTGGTCCTCGCTCAAAGGATTAGGATATTTTTTCTCTATCCGTGCGATTTCCTTCGCAAGGCGACGGTGCATATCATCCGGGGTCTTTTCATAAATGTTGCCATCGGAATCCTTAAGGGCATATTTATTTACCCATACCCTTGCCGCCAGGTCATCGCCCTTAAAATAATTTAAGGAAGCATTGAAGGCTTCTTCTTGGGTATAGGTCTTTTTGGGGGATTGGGCCAATTTTGTCTGCATGGGATTTATTTTTAGGTTAAGGAGTCGTTCTATGAAAGTGTAAAAGTATTAAAATATTTATCATATACAACTAAATAGTTGTATTGAAGTTTACACATTTTTTATATTAAATAATTGATAATAAGATATTTATGTATTTATCAACATAAAAAAGTTAACAAATAAATTAAATTTCATATAAGGTCTGTCAGAAAAAGTAAATCTATATTCTGAGCATATGGAATTGCATCCCTATTAGGTAATCTTCGGATCCTGACCGATAATCCCCGCCCCGAACGATCAGATTGTTTTATGGCCACAATGGGGGTTATTCGGGATTTTAACCCTTATTTTTTCTTTTGAGCCCTTTTACGCTTGTTATTATTGCGGTATTTACGATTTTTGTTCCATGAGAAAACTGGTGGTCGGGGATATTCATTCCGGGTTAAAGGCTTTGTTGCAGGTCATGGAACGGGCAAATGTGGGACCGGATGATCATCTTATTTTTTTGGGCGATTATGTGGATGGATGGAGCGAAGCGGTGGAAACGGTCGATTTTTTAATAAACTTGCGTACCCATCAGGAATGCACATTTATTAGGGGGAATCATGATGCGCTGTGCAATGCATGGTTAAAAACGGGGGAGCCGAATCCGCTCTGGCTAGAACATGGCGGACAAGCTACCTTAAATTCCTATGCACGATCGGACCGGGACGTCAGGAATATCCATATCCGTTTTTATGACAATTTGAAGAATTATTATATCGATGGGGAGGATCGCTTGTTTATTCACGCAGGATTCACTAACTTAAAGGGTGTGGGGCAAGAGTATTTTCCCGAGACTTTTTATTGGGACAGGACCTTATGGGAACTGGCACTTTCTTTAGATCCATTGCTCACCGTGGAGGATATGTTTTACCCTAAAAGATTGGTTCATTATAAGGAGATTTTTATTGGGCATACCCCCGTAACTCGGATAGGGAGTACGGTCCCAAAAAATGCCGCGAATATATGGAATGTAGATACCGGAGCCGCCTTTAAGGGTCCGCTTACGATTATGGATGTAAGCAGCAAGGAATTCTGGCAGAGCGATCCGGTTCATTTATGCTATCCGACCGAAGTGGGAAGGAACCAAAATTAACCCCATATTGGGAAGGATTTTAAAGATTTATAAGGATATTTACATAAAATTAGAACAATGTCTAGTAAAAATATAAGAATAGAAGTAATGAAATCGATAGAGAGCAAGGTTGATGGGTTTATAGACTCCTACCTTATTCCGATCGAGGATATTTGGCAACCTACCGATTTTTTGCCCGATACCCAAAGCGAAGGATTTATGGACGAAGTATTGCAGATTCGCGAAGAAGCCAAGGAATTGGGCTACGATCTATGGGTTACCCTTGTGGCCGACACTATTACCGAAGAGGCCTTGCCCACCTATGAATCGTGGTTAATGGATGTTGAGGGAATCGATCAACACGGTGAAAATAAAAATGGTTGGTCCAAATGGGTACGCCATTGGACGGCCGAGGAAAACAGACATGGCGATGTTTTGAACAAATACCTATATCTGGCAGGGAGGGTGAATATGCGGGAGATGGAAATTACTACCCAATATTTGATCGCCGATGGTTTTGATATCGGAACCGATAGGGACCCCTATAAAAACTTTGTCTACACGACCTTTCAGGAACTGGCCACCAATATTTCGCACAAAAGGGTAGGGCAAATGTGCAGAAAGGGCGGTAATACGCTTTTGGGCAAAATGTGCAATATTATCGCCGGGGATGAAATGCGCCATCATTTGGCCTATAGGGAATTTGTAAAGGTCATTTTTGAGAACGATCCCAGTCAGATGATGTTGGCCTTTGCCGATATGATGAAGAAGAAGATCGTAATGCCCGCACATTTCCTAAGGGAATCTGGCGGAACTATCGGTACGGCCTTCGAGAATTTTTCCAATTGTGCCCAAAGATTGGGCGTATACACGGCCCAGGATTATATAGAAATTTTGAAAAAATTGAATAATTACTGGGAATTGGATAGCATAAGGAGCCTTAACGATGATGCAGAAAGGGCCCGGGACTACCTGATGAAGCTTCCCGACCGATTGGAACGCATTGCGGCAAGAATGAAATTTCCAGAGGATCAATATCGATTTAAATGGGTAGAGGCCAATGGCCGAATGGGATAGAACTATCCAAACTCTACCAATTATACACTATTTAGGGCCATCCATATAATTTCGTCCTTCAAGCGAGGGAAGTTTCCTACCTTCGGAAGGTAGCGTTTTTTTAAGTAGCCTAAACAATTTATTTGGAAAGGACCCTCTTATCAAAAGAGACCCATAATAATTTTAGTTAGTTTGAGTTAGTTGGTTAAAACCCGTAGTTATTGCGAATTTGCCTATTCGGGGGGAGGGGAAATTTATAGTGGCTCCGGGTTTA
>DATGQM010000104.1:0-4906 GCA_035304205.1 Arenibacter sp.
TATGGAAGTGAAAGAGTAGTCGATATCCATTTTATAAGTGTTGATAATGAATAGAACAAAAGGTTTTTCGATTCTCATCTGTCTTTTTGTTCTCCCTTTATTTATAGCGGCACAAAAAAAGTATGAGTTTTCCCATCAACAGATGGGTACCCAGATCGGCCTGATCTTTTACGCCCCGGAGGACATTGATGCCGAAGGCATTGCCAGATCGGTGTTTCAAAGGATAGATGGGTTGAACGCCAGTCTGAGCAATTATATCGAAGACAGTGAACTGAACAATTTGGGCAAACGCGCCCCTTTAGAGGTTGGCGTTAGTTCCGACCTGTTTCAAATCCTCAAACTATCTATGACCTATGCCGAAAAAACAGATGGTTCTTTTGATATTACCTTGGGACCGTTGATCAATCTTTGGAAGGTCGCACTGAGACGGGGACAACTTCCCAAAGAGCGGGAAATTGCATCCGCTATGGAAAGGGTGGGTTATTGGAATTTGGAATTTCCGACCGATACCACCGTAAAATTACGGAAAGCGGGAATGCAATTGGACCTGGGGGGAATCGGGAAAGGTTTTGCTGCGGACGAGGCCATTGAGGTATTACGGAAAAATGGGATAAATGTCGCCCTCATAGATATGGGAGGGGATATTACCGTAAGCGGACCCCCCCCCAATAAGGAATACTGGGTCTTGGGGTTCGGCTATTATGATAAAAAGGGGGGAGAGGTGTTTAAAAAGATCAGGCTCAGGAATCAGGCTATAGCCACTTCGGGCGATCTATACCAATACACCTTGATCGATGGGAAGCGGTATTCCCATATTATCGACCCCAAAAATGGCAGGGCCCTAAGCAATCATATCCAGGTTACTACAATGGCACCCAATGGGGCCATGGCCGATGCCTATGCTTCTGCCCTAAGTGTCCTGGGTATCAGATCCGGAAAAAAGATCGTGGAGGAAACTGCGGGACTGGAAGTTTTTATGGTAGAGGATCTGCCCGATCAGTACGCACAATGGGGCACACCTGGTTTTTATGTGCATATCCTTAATGATTAGGATTCCATAAATTCCCCGTTCCCTTTGCGGGCCATCCTCTTTCGGTCGTAGGTTCCCGGACGGTTTCCTTAAAATCGATACCTTACCCCCAAGGCAATGTCCAGATCCAGATCATCCGAATAATCGTCATTAAAGCCCAGTTCGGGTCTTATATCCAGGGATAGTAACAAAGGAAAATCAAAATCGTATTCGATTCCTATGTCCCCGGCCACCAGGGCAAATGTACCGTCGTCGAATCTGGAATCAAACTGTCCCAGACCGGCACCTGCCCCGACATACCAATGAAATCCGCCATCAATTGGCATTACCCATTGGTATAGCCCTACTAATTTGAAGGCATCCACGTCATGGGAATTCCTCCAGCCCAGATCAAATTCCAATCTATCATTATTCTGTATATATCTTTGATAGGAGATTTCTCCCCCAAACCCGTCGTTGTCGCCCAACCTTAATCCCAGGGCGTTTTTTGAGATCGATTGCGCTTCGGCACCAAAACTCATTAGAAGTGCGATGGTCATTAAGCCTATTATTTTTTTCATCTTTTTTAAATTTAGCGGTGTTTACGGACCCCATACCAAATGGGGAACCTTAATTATAAGGAATAAAATTATAGATAGTGCTATACATACATTGCCATTATTGGAACAAAATATAACCCGATTGGTCTTCACAGATCATATAGGTTAAACTAATTTTTCTTTAACCTACCCTATGTTGGATTTTAATCGGAATTTAGGGATGCCGTATTTTCATAATGGGGAAGGTTTAAAATTAAACGACATGTTAAAAAAGGGAATTTATAGGACTATCCTGATAACGACCATACTAGTTTTGGTTCTGCTTGTGGCGTTGCAGCTCGTGGCCAAGGCAATAATGACCAACTTTCTGGATCGTAATATCCCAAGCCATATCCAATTGGAATATAGTGGGTCAAGAGTAAATGTATTCACGGGAACGGTCGGGTTGGATGGGGTAAATATGGAATGGTCCGATCCGGATACGACGGGGGTCCATAGCATTTTAAAAATGGAGGCACTAAATTTGGAGGGATTTGGATATTTAGATTTTCTGTTCCGCAATACCCTTAGTTTGGAGCAGCTGGCGATGGTAAAACCTAAAATGAAGTATATGCCCTATCGACATTTCTCCCAAAAAGATACTCTTAAAGCCAAGGGGAGCGGTATAAAAAGGGAGTTGGCCATTGCCCGTTTCATTATTGTCGAAGGAGAGTTTACGCAATTACAGGAAGGCCCGGATTCCATAAAATTTCAGGTCGATAAACTGGATGTATCCATTCGGGATCTTAAAACAAACGGAGTGACCATAAAAAATAAGATTCCATTTTCCTATGGGGATTATGCTTTTGGCACGGGAAAGGTGCTTGTGGATCTAGGTCCGTTTGAGATAATGGAATTTAATAGCATGGATATTTCGGAAGGGGATATGTTACTTAAGGAATTGACCCTCACCTCCAAGCACTCCAGAAGGGAACTCTCTAAGATATTGGAGCATGAACGGGATTATATCGACTTAAAAATTCCAAGGATCGGCCTTTCGGGATTGGATTTTGGGTCGGATGGGAACCGATTTTTTTTAAATATCGCATCGGGAATCCTTAATGCGCCCGTTCTGGAAATGTACAGGGATAAATTGATCGCCGATGATCTGAAAAAGAAAAAATTATACGGACAAATGTTGCGGGAGCTACCATTTGATCTGGATATAGCCGTTCTCGATATTCAAAAAGGATATATTGCCTATGCCGAACTGGTTGCGGAAGGCACTGATCCAGGGGGGATTTTCTTTTCGGATATCGATACCGGCCTAAAAACCATATCCAATACCGATCGGGGGGAAGGAGGGACCAAGATCGAGATCAGGGCCAAGCTGATGGGGGAGGCCCCCTTGTTATTGAACTGGAATTTCGATCCCGCAAAAGAGAACGATGCGTTTCTTATTTCTGGAAGTGTAGCCAATTTTAGGGCCGAAAGCATTAATCCGTTTCTAAAGTCCAATCTTAGGGCAGAGGCGGAAGGGGAGGTAAAGGAACTTTATTTTACGATCCATGGGGATGCTTTAAGTGCTAAGGGGGACATGAAAATGCATTACGGGGATTTTACTTTTAAGGTCTTACAGAAGGATAGGAAGGGGGTTAACAAATTACTGACCGCAATTGGCAATATATTTGTTAATGACGGTTCCAAAACCGATGGGAAAGGATATCGATATGGGGAGATTTATGCGGAAAGGGACGATACCAAATCGTTCTTCAATTATCTATGGCTGAATGTTAGGGCGGGAATCCTTAGCACCCTCACCGGCGATGGCAAGAAAAAAAACGTGTAGGCGGATCGATCATATTATTTGCATAAGGACATAAACAATCGATTTTCATCGGTTGTTGATATTACAAAAAAAAACCGACCTGTTAGGGACGGTTTTGTAAAAGGATCATATATGAAAACTAGGCTGTTACAGCTAACGTATTTTGGTGATCTTGGTAAAATTTAGGGCTGCAATCATATCGCTCCTTAAATATCTTGGAGAAATAGCTCCTGCTAGTAAGGCCTATACTGTACACAATTTCGGATATGTTCAGATTGGAGGTCTTGATCATATGTTCCGCGGCCTCTACCCTAATGTTGCGGATATAATCCGTAACCGTCCTATTGTGCAATAATTTAAACCCTTCCTGTAATTTGGCAGGGGAAAGACCGGACCTTGAACTTAGATATTTTAGGTTGTACTGAATTTCCGGGTAATTTTTAATAAATTCGGATAGTTCCTTAATATCGTCCATTTCCTCTTTGGTCAGGGAACCAAAATTGTTTTGGAGGCTTTTTTGGTCCTCCTTGTGTTGTTGGATTTCCATGGCCAATATTAAATTTATGACCCCTTGTACCAAAAGACTTCTGACCAGTCCTTTTTGGGTAATGGCGTTTAATTGCTGTACCTGTTCCGCAATTTTTAAATTATAGGATCCCGTGTAGGCAAATGTTTCCTCTCCGTTCCTGGGCATAAAGGTTTGGAAAAGCGTACTGCGCAATTGATCGGCACCCTCATTTCCCGATACGGCATTATGGGGCGTTACCATGATATTCGAAAGTCGGACTTCCTCGTCTTTTCCAAAAAATAGGGCCGTATCCGTATTGGGAATACTGGAGAAGATACCGGTTTGAAATTGATTTAACCCTGTTTTACGACCTTGGACCCCAAAGCTATGGTCTATGGTGCCTTTGGCACAATACATAAAATGGATAGGATTGGATATGCCCATATTGTTTATGAGGACGGTATTTTCCTTGAATACCACGTCATATTGTAGAAAGCAGATATGGTTTTTAAAACATACCCCGCTAATCTCACCACTTACAAGGTCATTGTCCACCTCTAAACGATATTCGGAATTGTATTCATGTTGAAAGGGATTTAACTTGCCCCCAAGGTCTTGCTGTAATTGATCGAATATCTCTTTTATATTGTTCGATTCTATATGTATCGTTTGCATAATTCTGTGTTTTTAGGTTCTTAAATCTATTTACTCCTTATCACCTCTACGATTAAAAGTATCGTTGCCAGTAATAAAAAAATATGTATAAACAAGCCTATATTTGGAATAAATAGGCCAATAATCCATATGACCAGCATAATAAATGCTGCCATGGTCAATATTTTGGACATAATGAGTTTATAATTTTGTAAAAAGTAGGTATGCTGGCTTGGTATGCTATTCGGTGAATATCGGGACAGTTTCCTGAGGGGGCATGCCCAACATGGAATGTTCCGTTGATCTTTTCTTTTTCCCATCGATCGGATTCAGAGCGTAGGTCCTGCCCACTTTTGAATTGAGTGTGG
>DATGQM010000105.1:0-3962 GCA_035304205.1 Arenibacter sp.
CCATCCGGGAACAACCTTATTATGGATATTGCTACCGAAGATGGGGGGGACGGTAGGGGATATCGGCCCAAGGCCCTTATGTTAAGTAGTCTGGCAGGCTGTTCGGGACTGGACGTGGCGGCCCTTATAAAAAAAATGAGATTGGAAGTTGAGGAATTTACCATTGAGACTATCGCCAATATGACCGGGGAGCATCCAAAATATTATGATAAGGTTACTATTGAATACCATTTTAAGGGTGCTAATCTGGATGAAAGGAAATTACAGCGTGCGGTAGATCTTTCCATAGAAAAATACTGTGGGGTAATGGAAATGTTCAGGCAATTCGCCGAATTGGAGATCAAGACCATTTTTAATAAATAAGATAGGGTCTTGGCCGAAAGGTGATTCGGGCAGCTATTTTTTAAAAGTTCAACATATTTGTTTAGAGTGATTTATATTTTGATAGAAATCTAAATTTCTAAATCATTCATTATATCCCGACACATGATCAAAAGAATATTTTTGTTGGCGACCATCCTTGTATCCATGACTCAAAATTTATGGGCACAGGAAACGGAACATATAATCTCACATAATAAGGAAACCATAGTTACCGACCCTGCCACCGGGGCCAACAGTTATAAACGGGAAGTGGTATTTCCCAGTAGGGAGAAGGAAATCAGGCAGATTGTTCTCAATCTTAGATTCGAATGCCCTGACGGGATGCGCTGTGCGGATTGGGACTATCTAGACCATATAAGGGTAAGACCCAAAAATGATACGATATCCTACGAAATCGCAAGAATGTTGACTCCCTACGGAGGAAGATTGCCCAAAGATTGGCAATTCGACTGGGAGGTGGATGTTACCGATTTTAGGTCGATTTTAAGGGATAGTCTAATAGTAGATTATATCCATACCGGTTATGAGGACAACAAAACCATGGGGTGGAAGGTGACCGTGGATTTTGCGATTACCTATGGGAAACCGGTCGCCGAACTGTTGGCCTTGCATAAAATCTATGATGGGAGCTTCAGATATGGTGATAAATTGAATCCGATCGAAAACCATTTGGTCCCGATCAATTTAAAGGCCCATACCCGTGCGGTATTTGGAAAAGTAAAGATACTACAGACGGGACATGGAATGGATACCAATGGGTGTGGGGAGTTTTGTGATAAGTACAGGGAGGTCCGCCTTAACGATCAAGTGATACACGCCCAACAATTATGGATGGACTGTGGGGACAATCCGTTATTTCCCCAGGCAGGGACCTGGATCTTTGATAGGGCCAATTGGTGTCCGGGATACTTGGTACAACCCGATGAAGTCGAATTTAAATTGGGTTCCGGAGAAGATTATTCCATAAACGTGGACATGGAACCTTATGAGACCGAGCAGCCCTCGGCCAATGAAGTTTTGACAGCTTATGTACTGGAATATGGAAAAATAAATTCGGCGAACGATGTGACTTTGGTCGATATAATATCGCCATCCGATAAGGATATCTACAGTCGTAAAAAGCAAAGAGGTGCCCTGGCCGTTATCAGATTCAGGAACAATGGGAAGGACAATCTAAAATCCTTACTGATAGCGTATGGCCTGGAGGGGAATAGGCCCAAAAAATTTAAATGGAAGGGCGACCTTCCGTTTGGGGAAACTGCTTTGATTACATTACCCGAAGAAATTTATTCGGACCAAGAGTCCAGCACCTTTCATGTAAACCTCAAAAATCCGAACGGAAAAAGGGACGGTTTTCAGGGCGATAATGCCAAACAATCGGTCTATATACGTCCGCATATTGCCCCTCAAACCAGTGTTATTTATTTTAAGACCAACAATAGGCCCGGGCAGAACCAGTACAAGGTGACCGATAGCTTTGGCAAGATCATGTTTAAAAAAGATAGTTTGGACCTTGCACCCAATGCCGTGTATAGGGATACCCTGCACCTGCCAAAGGGCAATTATACCTTTATGGTGGAGGATTCTGGCGGGGATGGACTGGAGTTTTGGTACAAGGCCAAGGATGGGCGCGGGGATGTTAAGTTATTGGACACTTTGGGACGTGCCATAAAACATTTCGACCCCGATTTTGGCAGTCATATTATTTACAATTTTAGAGTGGACCCAGGGCAGAACTATTTTTTGGATAATCAACCTTCCGTATCCATGTTCCCTGCCAGGACCGATGGCCCGGTGACCTTGGATTATTTTTACAATATCCCAAAAATGGTAGAGGTCATCATCGTACAGCAGGATGATGAATCCCAAATTGCGGAAACACATACCTATTTAAACCTTGATAAGGGTACCTTTACCTATGATCTTTCCTATTTACCAAAGATGAGGTACTATCTTAAGGTAATGGTAGACGGAAAGGAAATATTTAAAAATAGAATCAGATTAAAAGAGTAGGCGATATGCGTTGGACCGTTAAACCAAACCCGGGAGAGGAACCGATCAAGGCATTGGCTGCGGTATTGAACGTGGAAGAACTGGTTGCGCAACTTCTCCTACAAAGGGGGATAACTACTTTTGAGGAGGCCAAAAAGTTTTTTAGGCCCCAGCTTTCCGATCTCCACGATCCTTTTTTAATGAAGGATATGGATCTGGCCGTTGAGCGGATAGGGAAGGCCATAGCCAATAGGGAAAATATATTGGTCTATGGGGATTATGATGTGGACGGGACCACCTCGGTGGCCCTGGTATCCAGCTATTTGGAGACCCTCACCCCAAATGTGGACACCTATATTCCCGATCGATATACCGAAGGATACGGTGTTTCGTACCAAGGTATAGATTATGCGGAAGATAATGGAATTACATTGATCATTGCGCTGGATTGTGGGATAAAGGCCCTTGATAAGGTGGCCTATGCCAAAGAAAAAGACATCGATTTTATTATATGCGATCACCATAGGCCGGGGAATAAACTCCCGGAGGCAGTGGCGGTCCTAGATCCGAAAAGGGAAGATTGCTCCTATCCCTACGATGAACTCTGTGGCTGTGGGGTAGGTTTTAAATTGATCCAGGCATTGGGAAGTAGGAGAGGGGGAACGATCGAAGACCTTATCCCTTATTTAGATCTTGTGGCCACGGCGATCGGTGCGGATATAGTGCCGATGACCGGGGAGAACCGCATATTGGCCTATTGGGGACTTAAGGTAATAAATACAGACCCCCGTACCGGATTTAAAGCAATAATCGATCAAATAAAGAAAAAGGAACTTACCATAACCGACGTGGTTTTTATAATTGCCCCCCGTATCAATGCGGCAGGACGGATGAAACACGGGCAGCACGCCGTAAATCTATTACGGGAAAAGGATCTGGAACGGGCACGACAATTTGCGGGAGAGATAGAACAATACAATTTGGACAGGCGAAACTTGGATCGGGAAATTGCCAAGGAAGCACTATTACAGATCCAGGAGAACAAGGAGGAGAATGGTTTTACCTCGGTGGTCTATAAGGAAACTTGGCATAAGGGCGTTATTGGCATTGTGGCCTCCAGACTGATAGAGACCTATTACCGGCCTACTTTGGTCTTTACCAAAAGTGGCGATAAATTGGCCGCTTCCGCCCGCTCGATCAAGGGGTTCGATGTTTATGAAGCCTTAGAGGAATGTGCAGATACCATTGAACAGTTCGGGGGACATAAATATGCGGCCGGACTGACCCTGTTGGAAGCCAATTACGAAGCCTTTAAAACGAGATTTGAAGAAGTAGTCTCCAAGAGCATCGATAAGAACCTATTGGTTCCGGAAATAATGATCGATGCGGTAATTTCCTTAGATCGGATAAGTCCTAAACTGCTGCGTATCCTTAAACAGTTTGCTCCTTTCGGTCCGGGGAACGGGACTCCAGTCCTGATGGTCGAAAATGTAAGGGATTCCGGTTATGCAAGAGTGGTGGGACAGGAAGGAAAGCATTTGAAATGTTGTATTTCAGAGGCGAAAAAAGATTCCAAGGGTCCATCT
>DATGQM010000106.1:0-8032 GCA_035304205.1 Arenibacter sp.
CTTGGCATTGGTAAGATAATTGGAGGTTACCCCAAACCTTCCCGAGGCTACCTGTTTTATGGCACTGTTGCTCCAATTGCCCGTTTGATCCTTATAAAAACGCTCTGCATCCTCCCCACCTTCGCCAGAATTGCTTTTTCCACCGATCCTGTTCATGGCAATGGCCAGATTTTCGTGAGCTTCCTTGCTAATGGAACCATAGGACATGGCCCCGGTCTTAAATCGCTTTACAATTTCGGTCCAAGCCTCCACCTCTTCCAGGGGGATGGGGTCGTAATTGGAAAACTCGAACAATCCGCGGATGGTCATAAGGTTCTTGGACTGCTCGTTGATCATTTCGGAAAACTCCTTAAAGGATCCCGGTTCATTGTTCCGTACCGCCTTTTGAAGCGTAGCAATGCTCAAAGGATTGAACATATGTCTTTCCCCATCCCTTCTCCAACGGTATTGCCCCCCGATCTCCAGATCCAAATTGGCGGAAATCCCTTTCTCCCTATACGCTTTCCGATGCCGATTGGAAATTTCTTTTTCAATTTCATATAGTCCGATACCTTGTATCCGGGTAGGGGTATTGGGGAAATATTTATCCACCATTTTCGTGTTTATACCGATACATTCGAATAATTGGGAGCCCCGATAAGAGTTCAAGGTAGATATCCCAATTTTATTCATCACCTTTAGGACCCCTTTTCCTATCGCTTTATTGTAATTTTTGATGGCTTCCTCAAAGTCGTGCCCCGTAATATTTCCTTCTTTTATCTGCTCCCCAATAATTTCGTTCACCATATAGGGATTGATGGCACTGGCACCAAACCCGAATAATAGGGCAAAATGATGGACCTCCCGAGGTTCTGCCGATTCTATGATGATGCTTAATTTGGATCTTTTTCCCAAACGCTGTAAACCGCTGTTCACGAGTGAACAGGCCAATAATGCAGGGATCGGGGCCTTCTCTTTGCTTACGTTCCTATCGGAAAGGATAATGATGTTGGTCCCTTGGTCTATGGCCCGTTCCGCTTGATCCAGAATAGATTGTAGGGCATCTTCCAGACCGTTATGGCCTTTGTCTATATCATAGAGCATGGGAATGGAAGTCACTTTATAATCCGGACTGGCATCGTAATTTTTAATTTTGTCCAGATCTTCCCGGGATATGACCGGATTATGGATCTTTAGTTTTCTACAATGGAGTTCTGAAAATTCGAAAATATTTTGGTCGCTGCCCAAGGTTAAACTGATATCCGTAATAAGTTCCTCGCGGATACCGTCCAGGGGCGGATTGGTTACCTGGGCGAACAATTGCTTAAAATAATTGTAGATCAACTGTGGGCGATCGGACAGTACGGCGATCGGGGTGTCCGAGCCCATGGACCCTAAGGGTTCCTTTGCGGTCAGCCCCATGGGAAGGATAATGGTATCTATGTCTTCCAAGGTATAACCGAAAATAGCTTTTCTTTTTTGTACCGAAGCCTCATTTAGAAAAATTGGGCAGTCGTTGTACGGAATATCCTTTAGATGGACTAGATTGTCGGCCAGCCATTTTTTGTAAGGGTGCCTAGCGGCAATCTCTTCCTTGATTTCCTCGTCGTTTATTATACGGCCCTCCTCCATATTTACAAGGAACATCTTCCCCGGTTCCAATCTCCCGTGGAATTCGATGTTTTCCGGGGCGATATCCATCACCCCGACCTCGGAGGACATAATAACATAACCATCCTTGGTCACCGAATATCTGGAGGGGCGCAGACCATTTCTGTCCAAAAGGGCCCCGATATAATTGCCGTCGGTAAAGGGAATGGAGGCGGGACCGTCCCATGGTTCCATCAAACAGGAATGAAACTCGTAAAACGCTTTTTTGGCATCGGACATTCCTGTGTTCTTTTCCCAAGCTTCCGGGACCAATATCATCATCACTTCCGGTAGCGATCTTCCCGTCATCAACAAGAGCTCCACTACCATATCCATAGTGGCGGAATCCGATTTTCCCGGGAGGATAATAGGGATGATATTTTTTATTTCATCCCCGAACCAATCACTTTTCATAAGCTCTTCCCTAGATCGCATCCTGGATATATTGCCCCTTAGGGTATTTATTTCTCCATTATGGCACATATACCGGAAGGGCTGTGCCAGGTCCCAGGTCGGGAAGGTGTTGGTCGAGAATCTTTGATGTACCAAGGCCAATCTGGTCACTACTTTGGGATCCAATAGGTCCCTATAGTACAAGCTAATGTCCTCTGGCATGAGCAGCCCTTTGAAAATTATGATTTTGGTAGAGAGGCTGGGAACGTAAAAATATTGACTTTCGGAGAGTTTTGAACTTCCAATGGTATGTTCCGTAACCTTTCGGGCAATATAGAGTTTTAAGTTAAAATTGAAAAAATCCTGTTCCCCATGTTCCTTGGCAACGAACAATTGCTTGACGAAAGGCTCCGTTTCGGCCGCTATACGGCCCGGAATGGACTTGTTTATGGGAACGTCCCTCCATCCCAGCACACGCAGCCCCTGTTTCTTAATATTCGTTTCAAAGACCTCGATACAGTAATTTCTCTGGTTTTGCTTTTGGGGCAAAAATATATTTCCCACGGCATAATCTCCGGGTGCGGGCAATTCAAAGGGACAGGCCTCCTGAAAAAAGTTATGGGGAATATCTATTAAGATCCCTGCGCCGTCCCCGGTCTTACCATCGGAACTAACGGCCCCACGATGCCCCAATTTTTCCAATATCTCCAAAGCTTTGTGGATGATGTCGTTCGATTTCTCGCCTTTCAGGCTACAGATAAATCCGGCACCACAATTATCATGTTCAAATTCGGGAAGGTATAAACCTTGTTTCTTCAGCTTCATGATTATGAAATTTCTTCAAAAATACCAAATTGTATGAATTTAATATATTTTTAAGTCGATTAATTAGAAACAAATCCAACGTTTATAATTAAACGTTATAAAAAATGCATTGTGAAATGTTTGGGGCTTGTATTTTTGGGATATTCGTAATCCGAATAAAGTATTGAGATGTTAGATGTGAGTATTGAGATTTAATCCGGACACCGGTTCCCTCCCCTTTGGGGAGGGTCAGGGAGGGGACTTATTCTGGAAATCGACGGCCTGTTGGTGGGTTGGAATGCCTATCCAAGTTTGGCTACGCATACTCGTAATGGCATGAGGGGGAAATATAATATTCAGATGTGAGAAATTGAGATTGAGGAAATCTCCAAATCAACCAATCTCCAAATTCCCCAATTGGTATATTAGTACATTGTTACATTGAAAAAATAGGCACTTTAATGGGCGTACAGATCCTTTAAAATGCTCCTTGAGATCACGATTTTTTGGATTTCGGATGTCCCTTCGTAGATCTGGGTAATTTTGGCGTCGCGCATTAAGCGTTCCACATGGTAATCCTTTACAAAACCGTTGCCTCCATGGATCTGAACCGCTTCTATGCTGCTATCCATGGCTACTTGCGAGGCATAAAGTTTTGCCATGGCACCCGAAATGTCGTAATTATTGCCCTGGTCCTTGTCCCATGCGGCCTTATATACCAAATGCCTTGCGGCCTCGATCTGGGTATGCATATCCACTAGTTTGAAGGCGATGGCCTGATGGTTACCGATCTCGGTACCGAACGATTTCCTTTCCGTGGCGTATTTTAAGGCCAGTTCGTAGGCCCCGGCAGCTATTCCCAAAGCCTGGGCCGCAATTCCGATCCTTCCGCCCGCCAATGTTTTCATCGCAAACTTAAAGCCAAAGCCATCCTCCCCGATCCTATTCTCCTTGGGGACCTTAACATCGTTAAAGATAAGCGAATGCGTGTCGCTGCCCCGAATCCCGAGTTTATTTTCTTTGGGACCGATTTCAAATCCGGGCATACCCTTTTCCACTATTAGCACATTGATGCCCTTATGGCCCTTGGAAACATCGGTTTGTGCGATCACCAGATAAATTTCCGCCGAATTGCCATTGGTGATCCAATTCTTGGTACCATTTAGCAGATAATGGTCGCCTTGGTCCAAGGCGGTGGTTTTTTGTGAAGTGGCATCGCTGCCGGCCTCGGGTTCGGACAGGCAGAATGCGCCAATGACTTCCCCAGTGGCCAATCGGGCCAGGTATTTTTCCTTTTGTGCTTCATCGCCATACGTTTCGAGTCCCCAGCAGACCAAGGAATTATTTACGGATACTACTACAGATGAAGATGCATCTATCTTGGAAAGTTCTTCCATCACAAGGACATAGGAAACCGTATCCAGCCCGCTTCCGCCGTATTTGGGGTCTACCATCATGCCAAGAAATCCAAGTTCCCCCATTTTTTTTACCTGTTCCTGCGGAAACCGTTGTGCATCGTCCCTTTCAATAACTCCGGGGAGCAATTCGTTTTGGGCAAAATCCCTTGCCGCTTGCCGTATCATTAATTGTTCTTCTGAAAGTGTAAAATCCATAATTTTCAAAAATTTTGGGAATGTAACAAATATAGGGGTATACTGTGAAATAATTATAATCGATAAAAACTTTAAAACTTGATCTATATTTTTATATTTGTTAGTTAGGATGTTTTTATTGTTAGCACTATTAAATAATTATGGGACAACTTTAGCTGGGATCGTAGGAAAATAAGAGGATTCAAAAAAAGGATATCGAATTTTTTGGAACAGCGGATAATATCACATGATTAAAATGGAAAATTCAATAAAAGGATTACTAAATATTTTTGAAAATAAAGCTCCGGAGATCGTTTTCAACTGGAAGGACCCTGAAACCGAAGCCGAAGGATGGGTGGTGATCAATTCCTTGCGGGGAGGGGCCGCCGGTGGGGGGACCAGGATGAGGAAAGGGTTGGACCTCAATGAGGTGCTGTCCCTGGCAAAAACAATGGAGGTAAAGTTTACGGTTTCCGGCCCCCCGATAGGGGGAGCAAAATCGGGAATCGACTTTGACCCGGACGATCCCCGAAAAAATGGTGTCCTTAAGCGTTGGTACCGTGCGGTGGCCCCCTTGTTGAAGAGTTATTACGGAACGGGGGGCGATTTAAATGTTGATGAGATACATGAGGTGATCCCTATTACGGAAGATGCGGGGGTCTGGCATCCACAGGAGGGCGTTTTTAACGGACATTTTAAACCGACGGAAGCCGATAAGATCAATAGGATCGGGCAGTTGCGGTTGGGAGTCGTCAAAGTGTTGGAAAATAGCGGGTACTCGCCCGATGTTTCCAGAAAATATACGGTAGCGGATATGATTACCGGATATGGGGTGGCGGTGGCCGTAAAGCACTATTACGATATATATGGAGGTACGGTGGTAGGAAAAAGGGCCATTATCCAAGGTTTTGGAAATGTGGGTTCGGCCGCTGCCTTCTACCTATCCCAAATGGGCGCCACGATAGTGGGCATTATTGATAGGAACGGAGGTGTTGTTAAGGAGGAAGGATATACTTTGGAGGAGATAAGGGATCTATATCTGACCAAAAAAGGAAATGTGCTGCATACGGAAAGTAGTATTCCGTTCAAGGAATTGAACGAGCGGATCTGGAACTTGCCGGCAGAGATTTTTTTGCCCTGTGCCGCTTCCAGACTGGTTACTAAAGATCAGGTGTCCAAAATGATCGATGCGGGACTTGAAATAATCAGTTGTGGTGCCAATGTCCCCTTTGCCGACAAGGAAATATTTTTTGGACCGATAATGGAATATGCCGACCGACAGATCGGCCTGATCCCCGATTTCATTTCCAATTGTGGGATGGCAAGGGTTTTTGCCTATTTTATGGAGGGAAGGGTGCCAATGGACGATGATTTAATTTTTAATGATACCTCTGAGACCATTAAGAATGCAATTTTAAATATATTTAAACAAAATAAGGGAAGGGTCAACCTCGGGAGAACAGGATTTGAAACCGCATTAAGACAATTAATTTAAACTAAACCAAACTAAGTAATGGAGACGCTGATTATTATAATGTTCGCTATTGGTTATCTGGCAATAACCATGGAGCACAAGCTCAAGATCGATAAATTGATTCCGGCCTTGGCCATGATGGCCATATTATGGGCAATTATCGGTTTAAGCGGGATGGATGTTTTTGATGTCAATACGGAAATTCAGGAGTTGGAGCGAGGCACATTGGATAATATTTTACTCCATCATTTGGGAAAGACCGCAGAAATATTGGTGTTTCTGTTAGGGGCGATGACCATTGTAGAGATCATAGATTATTTTGATGGTTTTGCTACGATCAAAGGATTTATTAAGACCAAGAGTAAAAAGAAACTGTTATGGTTGTTTACCATTCTCGGTTTTATTCTGTCATCGATCATCGATAACCTTACCGCTACTATTGTATTGGTCACTATCTTGCAGAAAGTGATCCACGATAGGGAAACCCGGATGTGGTTTGCGGGAATCATTGTCATTGCCACTAATGCCGGGGGGGCCTGGTCCCCGATCGGGGATGTTACGACCACTATGTTATGGATCGCCAATAAGGTTACCACCTCACAACTGGTATTGCATGTATTGGTGCCCTCCATAGTTTGCGTGGCGATCCCGGTTTATATAGCAAGTAGGTACAAGGCCTTTAAGGGCAATATTGATGCCGCCCTGGAAGTGGGGCCGAGCAAGTCCAAATATGGGGCCACCATGCTGTATCTGGGATTGGGCGCTATAATTTTTGTGCCCTTTTTTAAGACCGTTACGCATTTGCCCCCTTATGTGGGAATGATGTTGTCCTTGGCGGTGGTAGCCACCTTTGCCGAGATTTTCAGTAGTTACAAATTTAGTATCTCCAACATTGATGGGGATAGTGATGAGGCTTCCCGGCATAGTCCGGTCCATCATTCCCTTTCCAAAATTGAACTGCCCAGTATCCTTTTCTTTTTAGGAATATTGATGGCCGTTGCGGCCTTGGAATCATTGGGTATGTTATTCCATTTTGCAGGAAATTTGAACGAGGTAATGCCCATGTTGGGAACAGAAACTACAGGGGTGCTGATTTCCGACCTAGTGGTCCTGTTCCTGGGTATCGCATCCGCGGTTATAGACAATGTACCTTTGGTAGCGGCCAGTATTGGAATGTTCTCTATAGGTATTGACGATCCGGTTTGGCATTTTATAGCTTTTTCCGCAGGGACGGGAGGAAGTATGTTGATCATCGGGTCGGCAGCGGGTGTTGTGGCCATGGGGATGGAGAAGATCGATTTCTTTTGGTATTTGAAGAATATAACATGGTTGGCCTTTTTAGGTTTTGCGGGCGGGGCCGTTGCTTTTATACTGATGAGAAATTTAGTATTAAATGTATAATTTATAGAAAAAAAGACCGTTATTAAGGCAAATCAAATAAATTGAAATATATGTTGTTGTTACAAAATCTTGCTCAAGAGCCTGGAATAGAGGAAATAGTGTCCGAAGAAAAGACACTTTCCATAATAGATTTAATAGTTAACGGTGGCACGGCAAGTATCCTTATTATCGCACTTTTGTTTGTAATGCTATTTGTGGCCCTCTATATTTATTTTGAAAGAATTTTTGCGATCAAGGCGGCCTCCAACATTGATGGAAATTTTATGAACCAGATCAGGGACCATATAACCAACGGTAAGCTGGAAGCGGCAAAATTATTATGCGCCCAAACAGATTCCCCTGTGGCCAGGTTAACGGAAAAGGGGATATCCCGGATCGGCAAGCCCTTGGACGATATTAATACGGCCATTGAGAACGCCGGTGCCTTGGAGGTCTATAAGTTGGAAAAGAACGTAAGTGTCCTCGCCACCGTAGCGGGGGCGGGCCCAATGATCGGATTTTTAGGGACCGTAATAGGGATGATCATGGCTTTCCATGAAATGGCGTCCAGTGGAGGACAGGCAGAAATGGGGTTATTGGCATCAGGTATCTATACCGCCATGACTACTACTGTAGCCGGACTTCTTGTGGGAATTATTGCTTATATTGCTTACAACCATTTGGTAAACCGAACGGATAAGGTAATCCATAAAATGGAGGCCAATGCCTTGGAATTCCTAGATCTATTGAACGAACCCTT
>DATGQM010000107.1:0-4666 GCA_035304205.1 Arenibacter sp.
TGCCATACCAGCGGTACCGGTTTTTTGCCACATGGTCATAAACCCGGTCCCGAGTTCTTTCCGGTATCCATTCCAGGACCCGTGCCAAGCCCCCCCATATGCCGCCAAGGGAACGGGCAATTTTTAGGACGGCCGTAGATTTGGTATAATAGGCGACCCCGGGTTCTATTAACACTATAGAATCTACCTGGGAGGTATCAATGCCCCGCTCATGCGTTAACTTCCTTCCAATGGTGCTCTGTAGGGCGGCAAACCGAAAAATATCGTCCCGGTCATGTTTAATTACAAATTGGACCTTATTGTTGCAGAGGTTACAGATCCCATCGAACAGGATTATTTTATTTTTTTGGGACGATTGCATACCGATCTTGCTTTTTTATTTTTTTTCCACTAATTCCAATTGTTCCACACTGACGTTTGTGGTAAAAATGCCATAGTTGACGATGGCCTTGTTCTTTTCCAGACTATCTATACTCCCCACGGCTTTTCCGTCCGTGAGCCTCACCCGATCACCGACCTTAAAAATAGGGCGCGGTTTATTTTTTTCAACGACCTCCGCCTGTTTTTTCTCTACTTTTTTCTTTTCACGGATTACCTCTATTTTGTGTGTCACTTCTTGCTCTACGTTCGCCTTCCTTTCTTTCTGGGCCTTCACCTCTTTCGGGGCCTGTTTTTTGCGCTTGCTGTTCTCGGTCTCAACAATTCGCAACAGTTCGGAAACCATTGGTCGTTTCTTTTTGTCCTCAAAATATTTTTCCGCCACCGTATTCACCTTGTTTCCTAAATAGATCATCCGTTGATTGTGATCGTACAGTTCCTGGTAGTTTTCCAATTTGGATCTTATCTTGGAGTTGAGGTCTTCGAGTTTTTGCGCTTCGGTCCTGGCCTTGGATTCCTCCTCCTGTAACCGGGTCCCGGTTTTCTCCATTTTACTGCGTTCCTTTTGCAGTTTGGCAATAGTGGCATCAAATCGCACCTTGCCACGTTCTATCTTTTTCTTGGCCTTATTGATCAGGTTATATGGGATGCCGTTTTTTTGGGCCACCTCAAAGGTAAAGGAACTACCGGCCTGTCCCAGTACCAATTGATAGGTAGGTTCCAGGGACTTTTCATCAAAAAGCATATTGGCATTGGATACGTGCGGCAACTCATTGGCCAGGAGTTTTAGATTGGCATAATGTGTAGTGATCACTCCATAGGCCCCCCGCTCATAAAAAACCTCCAGAAATGTTTCGGCCAGGGCACCCCCCAGTTCGGGGTCGCTTCCAGTACCAAATTCATCAATAAGGAAAAGTGTCCTATCATTACATTTTCGTAAAAAATAGTTCATGTTCTTTAGGCGGTAACTATACGTGCTCAAATGGTTTTCTATGGATTGATTGTCCCCGATATCGGTGAGGATATTATCGAACAGACATAATTTGGAACGTTCGTGAACGGGAATCAATAAACCACTTTGTAACATCAATTGAAGCAGCCCGATGGTCTTTAGGGTAATACTTTTTCCGCCTGCATTGGGACCGGAGATTACGATGATCCGGTTCTCGGGATGCAAGGTAATGGTCTGGGGATAGGTTTTTTCTTTTTTGTATTTGTTGCTTAAAAAAAGTAGGGGATGATAGGCATCCCTTAGGAAAAGTTCCCTTTTTTCCGATATTTCCGGTAAGAGCGCATCCATATCCGAAGCGTATTTTGCTTTGGCCGAGGTAATATCGATATGGACCAGAAAATCCTGATAGGTGTACAGGTGAGGGGCAAAGGGCCTGATCTGGTCGGTCAGGTCGTTTAATATTTTTTGGATCTCTTCCCGCTCCTCAAATTCCAGATTGCCGAGTTCCCTGCTGTATCTTAGGGTGGCTTCCGGTTCTATATAGACGATACTGCCCGTTTTGGAGGTTCCCATAACAGTGCCCCGTACTTTTTTCCGGTACATGCTCTTTACGGCGAGTACACGCCTATTATCCACCACGGATTCCCTGATTTCATCCAACAATTCTGCCGCTTGATAGCTATTGAGCGCACTGGCAAAGCTTTGGTTTATTTTTGCCTTTACCGCAATCATTTGGGAGCGTATATCCCGTAAGGCCGGGGATGCACTGTCCTGGATTTCCCCGAATTTGTCGATTACATTTTCTATGGAACGTTGGATTTCCGGGTAGAGGGTAATGGATTTTGATACCTGAAAGAGCAAGGGATAATATTCCTTGAATTTTAAAAAGAATTTTATATGGGTCGCCACGGTATTACAGATACTCCCGATTCTTCTGAATCCACTCACCTCCAGGGTGGTGTTTTCAATTTTTAATAGTTTCAGTTCATGGGGGATAGCATCAAAATTATGTCCGGGTATCCGATTGTCATTGGCGAACGAAGCTAAATATTCCGAGGTTTGGCCCAATTCGTCCAAAATCGCTTCCCTAGTATCCAAAGGACCCAGATCCACTACATTTTCCTTGCCTAGTTCGGTGGTGCACCTTCCGGCCAAATGTTGGAGTACCGTATTGAATTCTAAATCCTGAAGTGTCTTGGAACTAATTAGGGTCATATCCTTTTAAAAAGATAGCAAAGGTAAGGAATAGGAGTGAATTGGAAAGGGAATTAAAATGTTCTATCCGGTTATTCCACCCGTTTCTGGTCACGGCAAGCGGTAGTTGAACGTTTTATTCTACTTGTATACAATATTTAAGGGCCGAATGTGTTTAAATAAGGATTCTCATTGCCCCGATAATTCATTGGACGTCGCGGGTTTCTATATTATTAAAAGACCATAGCATGAAAAACTACACACCTTTACTTGGATATATAGGAATTTTCTTTTTGATTATATCGTGCAGTGCTACCAATAATCTGACGATGGGCATTACGGACCCGGCCATCGTATCCATCCGAAAGGGGGCAAGCAGGGTAGGAATTATCAATAGAAGCCTACCTTCGGAGGGCAATAAACAGCTTGACAAATTGGATAGGATCTTGTCTGCCGAGGGTATGCAGCTCGATGAAAAAGGGGCGGAAGCGGCCATCCTGAGCTTGACCGAAGCCCTACAGCGATCCAATAAATTTGAGGAGATCAAGGTTTTGGAGAGCGACCCGGACACCCGAAAGGGATCCGGTTTTTTTCCGGCCGGCCTGTCTTGGGAAACCATTGATAGATTGTGCAGGGAGAACGGGGTGGACCTAATTTTTGAGTTGGCCTATTACGACACGGATACCCAAGTGGCCTTTAAAATAGGAACAGGGCAGCTTCCCAACGAAATCGGGCTAAAAGTATCCGTTCCGATGCACGAGGTTAGCTTGAATACCCAGATCAAAAACGGTTGGCGTATCTATGACCCCCAAATAAGGGAAATTGTTGATGAAATTGAGTATTTGGACCAATTTGTTTCCGTAGGGAAAGGTATTAATCCATTAAAGGCCGTTGAAGCCGTGACACGGAGAAACGAATCCGTGGTACAATATAGCAAGGATATGGGGAATGCCTACGGATTACGGTTATCTCCCACTAAACATAGGGTTAGCCGCGATTATTTTGTTAGGGGCACGGATAATTTTGTAATAGCCAAAAGAAGGGCGCAGACAGGAGATTGGGAGGGAGGGGCCCAACTTTGGGCAAAGGAGGTACACCATCCCAAATCCAAGATCGCAGGGAGGGCCTGTTACAATATGGCCATTATAAACGAGATCAACGGGAACCTGGATGCTGCCATGGAATGGGCCTCCAAATCCTATACCGACCATGGGAACAAGGATGCCCTGCGGTATTTGGACCTATTAAGATATAGGGCCGACCAAGTCAATATACTAAGGGAACAAGCCTCCCGATAGGGAAACCTTCCGATCCAGGAATTATCCGTAAAACCGAGGTACGGTCATAGGGTCTGCATGGCCACTAATTTCTTGTAAATGCCATTTGCGGCGAGAAGGGCTTCATGGGATCCCTGTTCCGCTATTTCTCCTTTTTGAAGGACTATGATGGTATCCGCATTTTGGATGGTAGAGAGACGGTGCGCAATAACGATGGAAGTCCGGTTCCGCATCATTTTTTCCAGGGCATCCTGTACCAAGCGCTCACTTTCCGTATCCAGGGCCGAGGTAGCCTCGTCCAGGATCATGATCGGTGGGTTTTTTAGCACTGCACGGGCAATGGACAGACGCTGTTTTTGGCCCCCGCTCAATTTATTGCCACTATCGCCGATATTGGTTTGGTACCCTTCTGGCCATTCCATGATAAAATCGTGCGCATTGGCTATTTTTGCGGCCTCGATAATCTCGTCCTCGGTAGCGTTTTCCTTGCCCAGTCCAATATTGTTTATAACGGAATCATTGAAGAGAATGGAATCTTGGGTTACCAGGCCCATTAGATTGCGCAGCGATTTTTTGGTGAGGTCCTTAATGTCCACCCCATCGATCTCGATATTCCCTTCGTTTACGTCGTAAAATCGGGTAACCAGATTGGCGATCGTACTCTTGCCACTGCCCGATTGGCCCACTAAGGCCACGGTCTGTCCTTTGGGGACCTTTAGGCTAAAATCCTTCAAGACATATTCATCCCCATATTTAAAGGAAATATTGTTTATGGCAACACCTTGGTCAAAAGTTTCCTTGTTCCGGGCGTCGGATTTTTCTATTATGGGATTTTCCGTCTCTAAAATTTCGAGGACCCGTTCCG